>NZ_PIZC01000001.1:0-22717 GCF_019325145.1 Actinomyces sp. 594 | reverse complement strand
CGGCCTGGCGCTGGTGGGCATCGCCCTGTGCTGCCTGGCCGCGATCGTGCTGATCTGGTCGACGGGCGGCATGGGTCCGCTCGCGGCGGGCTTCGCAAGCATCGGCGCCGTCACCGCCCTGCTGGGGGCGGGTGTCATCATCAGCGCGCTGCGCGGACGCCGCGGCGGCTGGATGACCGGCCTGGGCTGGCTCGCCGCAATGGTGGCGGTACCCCTCCTGATCATCGGTACCAGCGTGCCGGACGGCGCCCTGAGCGCCACTGCGACCACCAGGGACACCCCCTCCGGCACCGTCACCCTCACCTGGGACGAGCTGGAGCCCCAGTTCGCCGCTGCCGACGGCGACCCGAACATGACAGTGGACCTGGGCAACTACACCGTCGGCGAGCTCATCATCGACCTGACCGACATGCCGGTCGGTGAGGAGCCCCAGGCGCGGGCGCACCTGAGCCTGGGCGTGGGCACGGTATCCATTCGCACCACCATGGGGCAGAACCTGCGCCTGGACTCACGTGTCGGGCTTGGAATCACCACCGCCACCCTCCTGGACGAGTGGACCGTCGACGAGCGCTCCGTAAACGAGTACGGCGGGTACTCGGACAACCGCTTCACCGTTGACGGCAACAGCGTCGTCACCCACCACGTGGAGCGCTGGCGTCCCGGCGAGACTGCGACACTCGTCTCGCCTGCCGCCCAGGACGCGGCTACCGCACTGAGGCTGGAAATCGAGGTGGGCACCGGATCGGTGCGCGTGGACGAGTGGGCGGGCGCCGTCACCTGGTGGGGCTACATGGATGATGCGGCCTGGATCGTCGAGTACTGGCTCGACGAGCGCGGTAACTATCACAGCGAGCTCCCGGTTCCCGCAATGACGCATGCGGCGATCGATACGGATACCGCCGGGGTATGTGCCAACGCGGTGACCGAGGCCCTGGACCAGGAGGCGGACGCCGACGGCGATTCTGACGACCCTGACAGCTACCAGGACTGGGAGGACCAGGGATGGTACGGAAGCTGGTACAGCGTGTCGGACCTGTCCGGTGTGGGGCGTGAGGCCTGGGAGCAGTGCGTAGGCGACGCCCTGGCGACCGAGGCATCCGCCCCGGCTGGCTCCGCCGGCGCGTCACCCGCGCCCTCTCCATCGCCTTCACCCGCGCCGACCGCTGCGCCCACTGCCACGCCGGCCGCGACCGCCCCGGAGCCCAGCGCCTCCCCTACCCACTGACCTGAGACATCGCGCTTTTGAGGAGACAACCATGAGCAACAACGACACCCCCGCGCAGGCGCAGGCCACCGACGCCGGCGAGACCAACCCGGCCGACGCCACCACTGCGGAGCCGCAGGCCGGGGCGACGGCCACCGGGCTGTCGGCCGCCTCCCCCGAGGCCGCCCCCGCACCCGACGGATCCGCCACCGCTCCGCTGCCCGCGCCGGCTACGACGCCGTCCTCCTCCGAGGACACCTGGGAGCTGCCCGGCGGGAAGCCGCCCGAGTCCCCCGCGCAGCCCAAGGACGCCAAGGATCTACCCGTCACCCCGGAGCAGGACGTGTGGAGCGGGCAGCGCCGTGCCGGGACGACACCTGGCAGCGCCCCGCCCCCAGCAGCCGCCGATGCGGCCCCGCGCGGCGTGCGGGCGAGCACCCTGGTGTGGGGACTGGTCCTCCTGGTGCTGGGCGGGCTGCTGCTCGCAGTCTCCACCGGGATCCGGATCGACCTGGTGACGGCCATGATCGCGCTACTGGCCGGCGTCGGCGTCGCCCTGCTGATAATGGCGCTGGTACCCCAGCGCAAGGCGGACGCTCCCGGCACGGGTGCCTGAGGCGGCGCAGCGGACATACGGAGCGCAGCGGGACCGGCGCGTCATCAGCGCCGGTCCCGCTGCGTCACTTATGCCGGTCCCGCGGTGAAGAACGGCGTCAGTGCTGGTAGACGATGCCGCGCTTGACGGCCTCTACGGCGTCGTCACCCAGGTAGTGGCGCACGATCTCCAGGCCGAGCTCGATGGCGGTGCCCATGCCCCGGCTGGTCAGGAGCTGGTCGTCAACAACCACCGCGGCCTCGGAAGTGCTCGCACCGTGCTCGGCCAGCACCTTCATGAAGTTCGGGTTGGAGGTGGCCGCACGCCCGTCCAGCAGCCCCAGCTCCGCCAGGATCGAGGGTGCCGCGCAGATCGCGGCCAGCGGTCGGCCCTGCCCCATGCGGTCGGTGACCTCCGCAGTCACGACGGGGCTCGCCTTGAGGTTGGGGGTCCCGGGGATGCCACCGGGCAGGAACACCATGTCGTAGTCGGCCAGGTTGACCTCTCCCAGCAGCGCCTCGCAGGTAAGCACCACCTTGTGGGAGGAGGTGACCGCCAAGGAGTCACCCACGGCTATCAGGTCGGTGCGGATACCGGCGCGGTACAGGACGTCCACAACGGCCAACGCCTCGACCTCCTCCAGGCCCTCCGCAATGAGAACGGCTACCTTCTTGTCGGTTGTGAGCTTGTCCGGCGTGGGCATGGTTCCTCCTCGATCGTGTTCCCTCAGCGTACGCGGACCAGGCGAGTCATGCCCCGGTCGATGATCGGGCGGGCCGATGCGGGCACATACACGGACAGCCCGGACTCGCCGACAGGGAACTCGGCGCTGCCGTCGCCGCTGATGGTGATGGCCCCGTGCCCGCCGATCGCGCAGATCCACCGCTCCCCCGCGTGCCGGGCGCCCACATACAGGCGCTTGGTGGCGGCCAGGGCGGTGGACAGGACGACGGCGAGCCCGGAACCCGGGTGCTCGTCGTCGCCCTCCCGGGTGAAGCCGACCAGGTCCGCGGCGTTGAAGACGTCGTGCTGCGGACCGTAGGCGAGGCTGCGGCGCAGCCGCATCAGCAGCGGCAGCTCAATGCAGGCGGAGATGTCGCCGGTTTCCGGGGTGCCGAACAGGTCGCCCCAGAACACGCAGGGGGTGCCCTCCCGCCGCAGCAGGATCAGCGCGTAGGCGGCCGGCTTGAACCCGGGTTCCACGAATGACTGCAGCGACTGACCGGGCTGGGTGTCGTGGTTCTCCACGAAGGTGACGGCGTGATCGGGATCGGCCTCCACCAGGGTGTGCTCGAAGATCTTCGACAGGTCGAAGCGGTCCTTGAAGGAGGCGTGGTAGAGCCGGTAGTGCAGCGGGGTGTCAAACATGCACATGATCGGCTCCTCGCCCAGGTAGGCGCACAGCTCGGCAGCGTCCCGGGACCAGAACTCGCCGACGGCGGGCACCTCCCGGCCGGTGGCCTCGCGCAGGGCGGGCAGCCAGCGGCGGTAGAACTCGCGGCTCATGTGCTTCAGGGCGTCCAGGCGCACGCCGTCCACGCCGGTGGTCTCCAGGTACCAGCGGCCCCAGCGAATGAGCTCATCCGACACCTGCGGGTTGTTCAGGTCCACATCGGCACCCATGAGGTAGTCGAAGTTGCCGAGCTCGTCGGTCACATCCTCATTCCACTCCTTGCCCTCGAACAGCCACACGCTGTTGCGACGAGTCGCCTCGTCCCAGTCGGTGCCCAGGAAGCAGGTGTGGTCCCAGGTGAAATCGGAGTAGGCGCCCCGGCGGCCGGGGAAGGTGAAGCGCGTCCAGGCGGTGATGGTGCCCGGGTCCGCGATGGGCTTGCGCCGGTCAGCGCCGTCGACCTCAACTGCGCGCACCTGCTCGACGCCGTCGGCCCCCATACGGTGGTTGAGGACAATATCCGCCAGTACCTCCATACCAGTGGCGCGCAGTGCCGCGACTGCGGCGACGTACTCGTCCTTGGTGCCGTACTTGGTCGGCACTGTGCCCTTCTGGTCGAATTCGCCCAAGTCGTAGGTGTCGTAGACGCCGTAGCCGACGTCGTTTACGCCGGCCTGCCCCTTGTAGGCGGGCGGCAGCCAGATGGTGGTGACGCCGGAGTCCGCGATCAGTGCGGCATTGTCCGCCAGGAAGCGCCAGTGGCTGGAGTCGGCGGCGAGGTCCCAGGCGAAGCCTTGGAGCAGGATCGGGTTTTCACGCCCACCGGAACCGAAGGTAGTCCTGTCACTCACAGGGGCAGCCTACCGGAGTTACAGATCAGCCACCGCGGGCCCGGACGCGGATGCCCTCACTCCGAGCGCAGCGCCTCCACGGGGTCCTCCCGGGCCGCCTTACCCGCTGGGATGAGGCCGGCCAGCACGGTCAGTCCCACGGATATCAGGATTAGGACCACGCCGGCGGTGACCGGCAGCTGGGCGATCGACTCCACCCCGAAGCGCCCGTATATGAAGGCGTTCACGGGCAGGCTCACCAACAGGGTGATGCCCACGCCCATCACCCCGGCCAGCAGTCCCTCGATCACGGTCTCCGCATTGAACACGTGGCGGACGTCCGCCTTCGACGCACCCACGGCGCGCAGGATGCCGATCTCCTTGCGGCGCTCCAGCACGGAGATGTAGGTGATGATGGCGATCATGATGCTGGAAACCACCAGGGAGATCGCCACAAAGGCGATCAGCAGCCAGGAGATGATGTTGACGATCCGGGTCACCGAGCTCATCAGCACGCCAACGACGTCGGTGTAGGTGATGACCTTGTCATCGGCGCCGACTGCGGCCTGCTGGGCGTTGTAGTCCTCCAGGATCTGCTTGACCGAGTCCTTGGCCTCGAAGTTCTTGGGGTAGATGTCGATCTCGCTGGGGTTGTCCAGGTCCGCCCAGCCCAGCGCGGACAGGTTCGACTCGTAGGTGGCGGCCTCGGTGCTTACCAGCGTGGCCAGCAGCTGGCTGAGCTCCTCCGGGGTCATCTCCAGCTGGAAGGCCTCGGCGAAGGCATCGGCGTCAACGCTCATGGCGTCAGCCAGACCGGTGGCCAGCTGGGTGGTTGCGGCCTGCACCTGTGCGGCGATCTGGTTCTGAATGGTGGTCATCATCTGCGCCATGGCCGCGGCCATGGCCTGCTGCACCGCGCTGGACAGGGCGTCGGTGATAGAGCCTGCGACCACGCCGGCCACCTGAGAGCCGATTTCCGCCACGAGCTGGTCTCGCACGGCGTCGGAGATGTCGGCTACGGCGGGGTCGGTACCCAGGGCGGCAGTGAGGTTCTCGGTGAGCTTGGCCGAGTCGATGACGTCATCGGAGCCGAGGGTCTGCGCGATGGTGCGCTGCACCTCCTCCTGGGTCAGGTAGTCGGTTACCAGCGTTCCCAGGCCAGGATCGTCGGCGGGGTCGTCCGGGTCCTCGCCGGCGGCGTGCTCACCGTAGTAGTCGGTGAAGTCTGCGATCAGGCCGGTCATCATGGCGGAGACCTGCGCGTCGGCGCCCTCCTTGATTACGCCGTCGGACAGGGCCTGGGTGATCAGGGCGACATAGTCGACGTCGGCCAGCTGGGGGAACTGCTGCTCCAGGTCGGTCAGGCTGAGCGACGACAGGTCCAGGTCAGAAAGGTCGATATCGGGCTGGACGGCATCCAGGCCGGACAGGTCCAGGCCGGAGAAGTCCATCTGGGTGGTGTCCAGGCCGGACAGGTCGACACCTGACAGATCCATGCCGGAAAGGTCCAGGGCACTGGGATCGATCTGGAAGGCCAGCTGCAGCTGAGCCTCATCGACGGTGAACAGGTTGGAGATGTCGAACTCGGTGTCCCCGGCGGCATCGGCCTCCTCGGCAAAGGTCTTTCCCGTAAACACGTTCACCTCCGGCCTGGCCAGCTGCGCCTTGACGATGTCGGAGGCCGCGGCCTGCTCAACCAGGTGCTCGGTCAGCGCGGGCGGGTAGTACACGCCCGGGACGAGCGCGGCCTGGGAACCGTTCGCACGCACGATCCCAACCACGCTGACGGTCTCGCCTGCGGCGACCAGGCCGGACATGTAAGCGGCGTCAGAGGACTTGTCCGTCCACACGTCGTAGTCGGCGTCGTACACGTAACGCTCGTGGGCGGGGACCAGGGTCAGGGTGCGCCCGATCAGGTCGTTGTAGGCGTAAGTGCGCTCCGCGCCGGAGTCCGCCGAGTTGCCTGCGGCGGCGGTAGCGGAGGAAGTAGCGCCGACGGTCGCGGCCGGCTCCGCGGCTGCGTCTGCGGTGGCCTCGGCGCCTGCCTGCGCGGTTGCCCCAGTGGCGGGGTCCGTAGCGGGGCCTGTGGCGGGGTCCGTAGCTGGATCTGTGGCTGGATCTGTGGCGGAGTCCGCTGCCGCAGCTGTAGACGTTGCGCCGCCGAAAGCGCTGGAGCCGGGCAGGCCGCCCGCCATTCCTGACACGTAGGTCTGTACCAGCTGCTCCAGCTCACTGTGCTCGCGCAGGCCGAGCGCGTACTCGGTCAGGTCACTCATGCGACCATCCTCGGGAAGGACGATCACCAGCTCGTTGTATGCCGTAGGCCAGCGGCCGGAGGCGAGTTCGTACTGGTCGGCGTACAGGTCCGTGTCCGCGGCCAGTTGCTGGAAGGCGGTCATCTGCATGGTGGCCGTCATGGCCCCGAAGCTGGAGAAGGCCGTGTCGGGGTTGACCTGCGTGGGCATCTGCCCGGCGGAGTCTGCATCGACCGGCAGGTACAGCTGCGGGGTGACGTCATAGAGGTACTCGATGGCGTTGGTGTAGTCGCTGATGCTGCCGCCGTCGGCGTCGAAGTAGGACTTCAGGGCGGCAAGGTCATTGGTGTTGGCCGAGCCGAGCATGTTGCTCAGAGCGCGCCGCTCCCCCACCACGCCGTCGGGCAGGTCGTCCTGCGTGGCGGTCTCGGTGGCCTGGGCGATCAGGGAGGTGTAGTCCATGCCCAGCCGCTCGATCTGAAGCGGATAGGAGGAGAGCGTCTCCTCCTCTGTGCGGGCGATATAGGCGTTGACCCCATTGGCCAGCGCCAGGATCATGGCAATGCCGATGATGCCGATGGACCCCGCGAAGGAGGTCATCAGGGTGCGGCCCTTCTTGGTCATCAGGTTGCTGAAGGACAGCGACAGTGCTGTCAGCGGCCCCATGCGGGTGCGCCGCGGGGGCCGGGCCTCACGGGCGTCCTCACCTGCGGGGATGTAGGGGGCGGTGTCTGAGGTGATGCGCCCGTCGGCGAGCTCCACGATGCGGGTGGCGTAGTCGTGCGCGAGCTCGGGGTTGTGGGTGACCATGATGACGAGCCGGTCGGCGGCGACCTCCCGCAGCAGGTCCATCACCTGGATGGAGGTGCCCGAGTCCAGAGCGCCGGTGGGCTCGTCGGCCAGCAGGATCTCGGGGTCGTTGATCAGGGCGCGGGCGATGGCTACGCGCTGCATCTGACCGCCGGACAGCTGGCTCGGCCGCTTGTGCACGTGCTCGGACAGGCCCACCTGGTCCAGGGCCTCCAGGGCGCGGCGGCGGCGCTCTCCCCGGGAGACCCCGGTGAGCGTAAGCGCGAGTTCGACGTTGGCCAGCACGCTCTGGTGCGGGATCAGGTTGTAGGACTGGAAGACGAAGCCGATGCGGTTGTTGCGGTAGGCGTCCCAGTCGCGGTTGCGGTAGTGCTTGGTGGAGATCCCGTCAATAACCAGGTCGCCGGAGTCAAAGTGGTCCAGGCCGCCGATGACGTTGAGCATGGTGGTCTTGCCGCTGCCGGACTGGCCGAGCACGGCGACGAACTCGTTGTCCCGGAAGGAAACGGTCACACCGTCCAGTGCGGTCTGGTCGAAGGATGCGGTGCGGTAGGACTTGGTTATCTCGTGCAGCTCAAGCATGGGCTCTCCGGAGCGGGGGTTGAGTAGGAAACCCTATGCGGTCTTCCTGAAAGAACCAATAAAGCCCGCCCCCTCACCGAGGTCGGTAGAAGTCACGTGCCGAGGTCGGTAGATATGTGGCACAGCCCCGGATTCAGACAGTCAGCCGCTCGCGCAGGGCGGAGAGGCCGGCGCCCTCTGCTTCAGTCGTCGAGTACGCCCGCCCAGGCCAGGAAATCCGCGGTCCACCGCACGGCCTTCTCGAAGTTCGCGTCGCCGAAGCCGTGTCCCGCACCGGGGATGCGCTCCAGGCGGGCGTCGGGGAGGGTGCGGACGGCCGCCTGGGAGACGGCGAGGGGGACGTCGGCGTCCGCCTCGCCGTGGACCAGCAGCACCGGGGAGGGGTAGCGACGCAGGGCCGCCTCTACGTCGCGGCCCCACAGGTCGCGGGCGAAGTCGCGTCCGAGCGTGATGTCGCGGCCGTCGACGCGGGAGGTGAAGACCTCCGGCACCTCCTGAAGGCGTCCGAAGCGGCTCCGCACCGAGGCGGGTGCCGCGAGCGCCGGGTACCACAGGGCCAGCGCGTTGATCTGCGCCGGGTGGGCGGAGGCCGTGAGCACTGCCACCAGCCCGCCCTGGCTGCGTCCGAATAGGGCAGTGCGGGCGGCGTCGACAAAGGGCCAGGTGCGGGCGCGAGCCAGGATCGCCTCCAGGTCGGCCAGCTCGGTGCCGATGGTCATTGTGGTAATGGGTCCCGCCGTTGGCGCCCCTCCCCCGCGAAAACTGGGGGCGATGGCGACGGCGCCCGCGGCGGCCAGGCGCTGGGCGACCGGCGCCACCCGCAGCCCGGACTCCCCCAGCCCGTGGCAGCACACCACCAGCGGAGCGCGCACCCGCCCGGACGCGGCAGCTCGGGGCACATAGGTCAGGGCATGGACCAGCCCGCCCGGATCGGCGTCGGCAGCCCCGACCGGCACCGTCAACTCGCGAGCGAGGTAGTCGTTCATACCAGAACCACAAATCCCTCAAGCCGCAGCAGGGCGGCCTTGCGCTCGGGGCCGCCGGCGTAGCCGGTAAGTGCCCCGTTCGCCCTGATTACGCGGTGGCAGGGCACGAGCACGCTGACAGGATTGCGGCCCACGGCGACCCCGACAGCACGGGCAGAGGCAGGTCGGCCGGTGGCGGCCGCGAGGTCGGCGGCGATGCGCCCGTAGGTGGTGGTCTGCCCGCGCGGGATGGTGCGCAGTCGCTCCCAGACGCGCTGCTGGAAGTTGGTGCCGGCCACCGCCAGACCGGGGGTCGGGCCGGGGTCCTCGCCGTCGAAGTAGCGCTCCAGCCAGGCGCGGGCCTGCGCCAGCACCGGCGGCTCATCAGCGGCGCCAGGGGCCAACGGGCGCGCATCGCTGGTGAGCCCGGCGCGGTCGTGACACTGCCCGTCGAACCAGGTGCCGACGACGGCGCCGCCCTCGGGCAGCCCCTCCCCCGTGGCGGCGGCCAGTGTCATGGGTCCCAGCGGTGAGGTGAAAGCGCTGAGACAAATCGTGGCCTGCGGCACAGCCAGTGACTGTACTCGCATTACGGCACTCGCCGGTAGCCACCGGGAGCGGGCGGCCGAGGCAGGCGTATTCCGGGTCCTCAATCAGTGCGGCACTGACAACGAGGGGATCACCCCGTGGTCGGGAATGTGCTCGCACGCCCAGGTCAGTATGCGCGTGTCCATGTTGGCCGGTGCGGGAGCTCCGGCGGCGTGCGCAGCGGCGAGCCTGGCGTCCAGATCGGCATAGAGAGATTCCGGTAAGTCGGCGGCCGCCTGCCCGCGGGGCGGGGTGCAGACGATCACGTGGGGCAGGTAGTGGCAGATGGTGGCCTGGTCGAACTCGTCCTGGTCGAACCATGCGGACTGGAGGGGGTAGGTGGCATGACGCAGGCGCTGCGGCGCCGGGCCGAGTGCCGACAGGTCCAGAAGCAGCGGATCTGGGAGGACCCGCGGTGGCAGCTGGGGGCGGGAACCGTGTACGGCGCCCCAGTCCGAATGTGTAGTCGGCTAGCCCGGCACCTCCTGTGCGGTCTCGATCCGCGTGTTGGCGAGGAATCTAGACATGACGCCGGAACTGATCTTGTAGGCGCCGCCGCGCGCCTGGAGCGTCTGCTACGCCACCGACTGGGTACCCTCCACCCAGCGCGAGCCCAGCAACGCACTGCTGCGAGCTGCACAGCCCATGCAGCCATCCACACCTCAGCGGTCATATCGACCGACCTCGACACGTAACTACTACCGACCTCGGCACGTAACATCAACCGATCTCGGTGAGGGGAGGGCAGCAAGCCAGCCAAGGGGCGGTCACCTCACCGGTAGGCCTCCGAGGAGACGCCCTCGTCGTAGTTCGCCACCAGCACCAGGGCGGACAGTGCGTAGGGGCCACCGATGTAGGGCATGGCCTGCACCAGGGCAGCGGCGACCTTCTGCCGGGTGTTGCCGGCCTTGATCGCTCCGGCCACGTGGGGCGTGAGCTGGGTGGCGGCGCCGATGGCGGCGATGGCCACCAGGCTGATGATCTCGCGCTCGGCCACGCTCAGCACCCCGCGGGACTCGACCTCGCCGAAGCCGATGGCGGTGAGCAGGTGCGGCACCTGGGCGCCGAAGGGCTCGGGCAACTTGGCGAAGACGGCCTTGACCTCGTCGCCGTACAGTGGGGTCTGGATGGCGGCGCCGGCCTCGTCGCGGTCGGCGTAGTCGACGGTGGCGGCGCTCGGCAGGGGCAGCTGGACGCCGCGCTCGGTCAGCACCTCGTTGACCACGCCGATGGCGTTGAGGGTCTTGGGATAGCCGATATAGGGCTGGCACTGGTAGATGACCTCGCGCAGCTGCTCGGGGGTGGCGCCGACGTTGAGCGCGGCGGCCGTGTGGGCGCGCAGCTGCGGCAGGGTCTGCATGGCGGCCAGGCAGGTCACGGTGATCAGCTCCCGCTCGACGTCGGTGAGCACGCCGACGGAGAAGACCTCGCCGAAGATGTGGTTCTGGAGGGTCTCCATGAGCTCAGGGTCGGTGGGGCTGGGCTCGGGGGCGGAGCCGAACAGGCGGGTGAAGGTCTCGATCGCCTCGGGTGTCAGTGCCATGGATTCTCCTTGGGACGCATACGGGATTTCTGCAGTTGTCGCCCGCGGGCGCGGTGACGCGCGGAGCCGACGACGGCGCCGGCGGGCCTCAACCCCGATCCTGGCACGCCGCAGGCCCCGGCGGACACCCCTGAGAGGGGCACCGCCGGGGCCTGTCGGCATCAATGCCAGTGCCGCGCGACCGTCTGGGAAGGCGACTAACGGGCGGCCCGGTTCGACTGAGGGCCGCCCGGGCCCGACTCGGGCCGGGCGGCCGGAGCGGCCCCGCTCAGATCTCCGGGGCGGAGGCGACGTCGCCCAGCAGGTGCGCCATACGCACCACCCGGGCGGCCTGCTTCTCGAGCTCGGCGCGGGTCAGCGTCACAGCAGCCGTCCCCTCGCCGCGCAGGGCCGCGAGGATGTCCTGGCGGTCGGCCTCGCAGCCGGGCATGAACAGCTCGTTGCCGGCCTTGATGGTGGCCGAGGCGGTGGCGCGGGGGTTCTTCATGTCCGTGCGCGCCATGGAGTCGACCACCCAGTCGGTCATGACCAGGCCCTTATAGCCCCACTCCTCGCGCAGGATGATCTCCAGCAGGTCGGAGGACTCTGATGTGTGCACACCGTTGACCAGGTTGTAGGAGGTCATGAGTGCGTGGGGCTGGGCCTCACGGATCACGATCTCGAAGCTGCGCAGGTACAGGTCGCGTGCGGCCCGCTGGGAGACGTGGCTGTTGGAGTTCAGGCGGTTCGTCTCCTGGTTGTTGAAGGCGAAGTGCTTGACGGTGACGGCGCGTCCCGGGTGGGCCTGGACGCCGCGAGTGATGCCGGCAGCCACGCGGCCGGCGAGCAGCGGGTCCTCGGACATGTACTCGAAGTTGCGCCCACACAGGATGGTGCGGTGCAGGTTGAAGGCCGGGGCCAGCCACAGGTGGGCGCCGAAGTGCTCCATCTCCACGCCGACCAGGTCGCCGTAGGCGGCGGCCAGCTCGGGGTTCCAGGTCTGGGCGATGGCGGTGCCGATCGGGATGGCGGTGGCGTACTGCTCATAGGTGCGCTCCGGGGTACGGGGCGCAGCCGCGGGGTCGGCACCGAGGGCAGCGGTGGACTCGTCATCCATGAGCTCGGCGAACAGGCCGCCCAGGGCCTCCCCGAGGGCGAAGGGGCCGTCGGCGTCCACACCCACCTGGGGCGACAGGCGCAGTCCGGCAGGGCCGTCGGGCATGACCAGTGAGGGCAGCCCGTCGAAGCGTGTGGTGGTCTGGCCCGCGGCACCGACCAGTGCCTGCGAGGCCTGACCGATGATGGACTGCTTCTCGGCGTCGTCGCTGTAGTCACCCAGGACGATGTAGGACAGTTCGTCGTCGGACAGGTTCTTCGCATAGGCGAGGGCCTCGGTCAGGTCCACGGGGGCCTGGGCGTCCTCACGGCGCAGGTCGGCGGCGGCCACGGTCAGCCGTGGGAGGTCGGCCGGCACCTCGACGGCGACCGGTGCGGCCGGCTTGAAGTCGGTGAAGCCGGGGTCTCCCAGGGCGTCGTGGAGCTCACGGACAATCGCCGTCTCGGCCAGCTCGACGACGGCGGCGGGAACCGTGTTGCGGCTGGAGGCGCCTACGCGCACCACATAGTCGCCGGCCTCCAGGACGGTGGCTGACTTGGCGGCGTCGAAGGAGGCGATGTCGGTCAGGTCGAAGGTGACCGCGACGTCCTGCCCGGCGCCGACGGCGAGCTCACCGGTCTTGGTGAAGCCGGCCAGGGCCTGGTAGGGCTGGTCGAGGTCGCCGGCGGGCACGGACACGTAGACCTGGACGACCTCCTTGCCCGCGGCGGCGCCGGTGTTGGTGACGGTGGTCTTGACGGTGATCTCGGAGCCGGAGGCGCTGACGGTGGGAGCGCCGATGGTGAAGGTGGTGTAGCCCAGGCCGTAGCCGAAGGGGAAGATCGGGGCGGTGCCGACCGAGTCGAAATAGCGGTAGCCGACGTACACGCCCTCGCGGTAGTGGGTGTCGTCGGGGTCGCCGAAGTCGCCCTCGGTAGAGTAGTCCTCCCAGGCGGCCCAGGTGGTGGACAGCTTGCCGGAGGGGTAGCTCTTGCCGAGCAGGACGTCGGCGAAGGCGTCGCCGATCGCGGCGCCCAGCTGGGACAGCAGCAGGATGTTGCTCACGTCCTTCACCGGCGTCAGGTCGACGACGCCGCCGACGTTGAGCACCAGCAGGAACTTGTCGAACTTCGCGGCGAGTGCGGTGATGTCGCGGATCTCGGAGTCGGTGAGCTTCACGTCGCCGGGCTCGGGGTGGCGGTCGTTGCCCTCGCCGGAGTCGCGGGCGACGACGTAGACGGCGGCCTCGCCGTCGCCGTCGAGCGGCAGGTCGAAGGCGGGAGCGGGCTCGACGGCACCCATGCCGAAGTAGATGGCGGGCTGCCCTGCGGCCTTTGCGCGGGCCTTGAGGTCGGCGACGAAAGCCTTGTGGTTGTCCGCGGCGACGCCGTCGTAGGCGTCGAGCCAGGACTTGGTGGTGATGGTGAAGCCCGCGTTCTCCAGTCCCTCCTCAACGGAGACCACGTGGCGGGAGTTGACGTCGCCACTACCGGTTCCGCCCTTGATGGTGCGCCGCGCGCCGGCGCCGTACAGGGCGAGTCGGCCGGGGGCCGCCAGCGGGAAGGATCCGTCGGTCTTGAGCAGGACCATCGATTCGGGTGCTCCCGCGCGCACCGTTGCCAGGTGGTCGATCTCGTACTGATTCATGTTCTGCTCCACTGTGAGCCCCTTTGGTCAGGTCGGAATTGCGCGAGCGCCCATCTGGGGCACCTGCTGGTCACAATCTTACCGCTCGGTCCATTGTTTGTGAAGGGCAAGTTGCGAGTGCCACACATACCCCATCGGACGGCCCGTGTACCATGTCCGAAATCGGACTTAAGGACTGAGGGACTTGCAACCAATGACCACCGAGCTACTGGACTTGCAACGAGCAGTCAACGCCACGATGAAGCGTGTAGAGGACGCCTACCACCGAGCCGCCCAGGCGGCCGGGCTTTCAGACGCCGCGTTCGACATTCTCTACGCCCTGCACATGACCGGCGAGGGCTGCTCGCAGACCCGCCTGTGCGAGTTGTGCTTCACCCGCAAGCAGACGGTTAACTCCGCAATCAAACGGCTTCAGCACGACGGCACGGTGCGCCTCGAGCCCGGTCCAGGACGGGCGACACTGGTCTACCTCACCGAGCAGGGCCACGAAGTCGTCGCCGCGCGCATCCTGCCAATCATCAACGCTGAGCTCACAGCCCTGGCAGCCATGCCTGCCGGGCAGCGCGCCGCACTCGCAAACGCCCTGACCGAGCACGCAAACTCCCTGGTAGAACGCCTGGACGCGATCGGAGACGACCGATGACGATTGACATGTCCCAGCACCTGGGGCCGCGTGCGCTACTGCGCTTCACCGCACCCGCCATCGCGACGATGATCTTCACCTCGATATACGGCGTGGTAGACGGCCTATTCGTCGCGAACTACGCCGGCAAGACCGCACTGGCCGCCATCACCCTGATCATGCCGTTCATCATGATCCTCGGCACCCTCGGCTTCATGATGGGCGCGGGAGGCAGCGAGCTGATCTCCAACACCCGCGGCCGGGGCGAGGACGCACTGGCGAACCGCTACTTCTCCATGGTCGTATACGTCACTCTCGGCGGCGGCATCCTGCTGGCGATCCTCGGCGCCATGATCATGCAGCCCGTCGCCCAACTGCTCGGCGCGTCCGGCCAGATGCTGGAGCTGTGCGTGTTGTACGGGCGAATTCTGATGGTCTCCCTGCCTGCGTTCATGCTGCAGTACGCCTTCCAGACCTTTGCCTCCACCGCGGGCAGGCCCCGACTCGGACTGTATGTGACGGTTGCGGCGGGAGTGACCAACATGGCTCTGGATCTGCTGTTCGTCGGCGTCCTCGGGTGGGGCGTGGCAGGAGCCGCCTGGGCCACCGTCGCCTCGGAGCTGATCGGCGGCTTGGTGCCACTGATCTGGTTCTCTCTCCCGAACAGCAGCTTCCTGCGGCTAGGCCGCCCGGCCCGGGACCTGGCCGCACTGGGTCGGGTCTGTGCGAACGGATCATCTGAGATGATGGCGGTGGTGGCAGTCTCGGTGGTCAGCATCATCTACAACCTCCAGTTGCTCAGGTTCATCGGCCCCGACGGGGTGGCTGCCTACGGCGTGGTCATGTACGTCAGCATGATCTTCACCGCGATATTCGAGGGCTTCTGCATGGGGGCGGCTCCATTGATGAGCTATCAGCACGGCGCCGCCAACAATGTTGAGAAACGGAGCCTGATGCGTACCTCACTAGCCATACTCGGCGTCGCCGGGATGGCGATGCTGCTCACCTCGCAGCTGCTTGCGCACCCGCTGGCATTGATGTTTGCCGGCCACGACCGCGGCCTCATGGAGCTGACCGAGACGGCGCTGCGCATCTTCGCCATTGCCTTCCTGCCGATGGGCGTGAGCATGTACGGCTCGTCATTGTTCACCGCCCTGGGAAACGGGCTCGTCTCGGCGGCGCTGGCTGCGGGCCGCACTCTCGGCCTGGAGGTTGTCGCGGTGTTGCTGCTGCCGGCGCTCATAGGCCCAACGGGCATCTGGTCGGCGATCATTGTGGCCGAAACCGCGGCCGCACTGGCCGTGGGCCTGCTCATCATGTGGCTGGGGCCCCGGTACGGGCTCCGCGACCTCCGACGAGGCCGCCGGCACGACCCCAGAGCCGTCCCCGCCTAGCGCAAGAGCCCACTGCGAGACCTGCACCGCCATCACCACTAACACGCCGCGATCGCAAAGGTGGCGCCTCTGGGGCTCGTTCGAAGTAGGCAACATCCAGCTCCTCCGATTTGGGCCCGGCGAGACGTCTGAGAGACGCGGTGGGGGGGTGGTGGGCGCGGGTCGAGTCCGCCTCGAGAGAGCACGCCTAGTTGGACCGCCCAACTGCGGTTGGACCGCCTTACGCGCTCTCAGACGGTTCAAGCGCCGGACCCCGGTCCGGGCGCCGGACCCCGGTACAAGTAGAGGGCATGCGCACGGCGGGTCCGGCGGTAGCCTGCTCGCGCCGCACGCTCAGCGTCGGCACGCTTCCACAGAAACGGCCTAATCACGCGGAAAGCACACCACCAGAACAACAGCCCGACCACCTCCAGCGTGCCGCAACCCCCGCGGCGCACGCTGGAGCCAACCAACCCCCACCAGCCCAAAACCAGAAACGCCGAAATACCAGGCAAAACCCGCCAACCTGCCAGGGCAGCGAAGCAGCTGAGCGTGCGCCACCCCCAAGACCACCCAACCACCCCCACCCACACGCACCAGACCCAGCCACACACCGAACCCACCAACACACACCGCCCGCACCCTGCCCACACACGCAAACCCCACCCACCACACCTACGAACCAGAAGAGCCGAATGAAGCCCATCTCAACCCGTGGTTGAGTCGGCGAGGACCCGTGCTGGGCTCACGTATTTCGTGATCAACGGACGCGTGCTACCGATCTACGCCCAGTCCCGCAATTATCATATTCAGGGACACCGACAGGTGCCCCGTCGATCACCAAAACGTGCCTACGGCCAGCAGGCCTGGTGCACACACGATGGAAAGCAGGCAGATACATGAAGCAGTCGGTCGGACGCAATATTGCCAGGTTACGGCTCGCATGCGGCATGACTCAGGAGCAGCTCGCAAAGCGCATGGGTGTCACCCCGCAGGCGGTCAGCAAGTGGGAGAATGACCTTAACTACCCGGATGTGGCCACGCTGCCGGCCTTAGCGGCCCTGCTCGGTACTAGCGTCGATGCGCTGCTGACTGTGCCGGACGGCGATGCAGCAGCCGCCGCCACGCCTCCGTCGGCCTCTTCGCCCATACCCTCCCCGGCGGCGCCGTCACCGGCATCACCGCCAACCGCGTCGTCGCCCGCTGCACCCGCCGCCACCGGATTCTCCCTGGTGCGACCCGAACCCGCGGCACAGGCGAAGGGCGGGCCGCGAGCGCCCCGGGCAGCCGGGCGCAGCCTCCACATCGAGGTCCGGGGGCCGCAGGACAATGTCAACCTGGCCTTCCCCATGCAGGCGGTCTCCGCGCTGGCGGCCCTCATCGCGCACGTGCCGCAGGTGCACAGCGCCGTTGGCGCCTACGGCATCGATCTCAATGCACTCCTGGCCACCGCATTCAGCACCCTCGACGGCGTCGGCCCGAGCACCCTCATCGACGTCATCGACGACGATGACCATGTCCGTATCTGGGTCGACTAGCCCGGTTCCGGCGCCCCCGCCGGACCGCCGCGCCACTTCTACCGAACTCGGCACGTAACTACTACCGACCTCGGCGTTGGGGCGGGGCTTAGGCGGTGCGGTTCCTTGCCCAGTCGAAGACCGCCTCGGCCTCGCTGCGCCCGCCCGGGCGCAGCAGCAGGTAGAAGGTGGCGTGCGCCATGGCGTCCCGGATAGGGACGACTACGCGGCCGGGCGCGGGGGCAGATAGTGCGGGGGCGTCGGTGACGAAGTGCGGCAGCGGGGAGCTCCTGGCCAGTTGCGCGAAGACGTCCCGGTCCTCCTGCACCACGAACTGGGAGTGGGGCAGATGACGGTCGCAGCGCTCGCGCCAGAAGCCGATGTCCGCCAGCAGCAGGAAGGTCTCCCCGTCCAGATCCGTCGCCGCCACCTGCTCCCGGCCCGCGAGCGCATGCCCGGCGGGCAGAGCGACGGAGAGGTTCTCCACCATGAGCCAGGCCGAGCGCACGCTCGGCAGCGGGTGGGGTCGCAGCGAGATGCCCAGGTCCAGCTCGCCGTTGACGACGCCCTCCTCAACCTCTTCCTGGCTAAGGCTCTGCGAGGTGAGCACCAGCCCCGGGAAGCGTTCGACGATCAACGAGGTCAGCCGCCACAGCGGCGCGGGCGCGACCGTGCCCACCCGCAGCGCCCGGGTGCGGCGGGCGAGGTCACCCAGGGCGGTGCGCAGTGCCTGCTCCTCGCGCAGGAGCCGGTCGGCATGTCCCAGGGCGACGCGCCCGGCCTCGTTGAGCACCAGGCGGCGTCCGGGGCGATCGAAGAGCGGTTGGCCGAGCTCGGCCTCCAGGCGTTGCAGCGAGCGGCTGAGCGCCGGCTGGGACAGGTGCAGGGAGCGGGCCGCGGCGCTGAGTGTGCCCTCGCGCGCGATCGCCTCCAGTTGGCGCAGCTGCTCGAAGTCCACCTGCTCCTCGCTCTCCCCCTGTATGCGCTCGATGCATAAAGAGCTCCGATATTGGCATTTTACATTCGCGCCTGTGGGGCGAAGACTTATGCGTGACGCAACAGTTGAGCCGATATGAGCAAAACGGCCAGACGGCGCCGAGCCGATACGAGGAGCAGACCATGACCACCATCCCGTCCTTCACCATGAACAACGGCATCGACATCCCGGCGCTGGGCTACGGCGTCTTCCAGATGACCTCAGACCAGGTCCGCGAGCACCTGCCGCAGGCCCTCGAACTCGGCTACCGCCACATCGACACCGCCAACGCCTACTTCAACGAGGTGGCCGTCGGCGAGGTGGTGCGGGACGCCATCGCCGCCGGCACCGTGAAGCGCGAGGACCTGTTCATCACCAGCAAGCTGTTCCCCCAGTCCTACCCCTACGCGCAGGCGGTGAAGGACATCGACGCCACCCTGGAGCGCCTGGGGCTGGACTACCTGGACCTGCTGCTGTTCCACCAGCCCTACGGCGAGTACACCTCCGGCTGGAAGGCGATGGAGGAGGCCGTGGCCGCGGGCAAGATCCGTTCGATCGGCCTGTCCAACTTCCCGATCGCCAAGTTCCAGGAGGTCCTGGACGTCGCCTCTATCAAGCCGGTCGTGAACCAGGTGGAGGCGCACCCGCGCTGGAACCAGCACGAGCTGAAGGGCCAGATGGACCGCGCTGCCGGCACCGAAATCCTGGTGGAGGCCTGGTACCCGCTCGGCCACGGCGACAAGACCCTGCTGGAGGAGCCCGCAATCGTCGCCGCCGCGCAGCGCACCGGCGCCACCCCCGCCCAGGTGATCCTGGCCTGGCACCTGGCGGAGAAGAACATCACCTTCCCCAAGACCCTGAACCCCGCCCACATGGCCGACAACCTCGCCGCCCTCGACGTCGAGCTGACGGAGGCGGAGATCGCCGCGATCAATGAGACCCCGCAGGCCCCCTACTACGTGATCCCCGACGAGCCGCCCGCCTTCACGACGACGGTCAACGACTACTCCCAGCAGGCCTGACCCCGCCCTGCTAGCGGGACTCCCACCGCACGGCCACCACCTGCACCACCAACCATCCGAACCAGAACATCCGGCGATCCGCAACCCGGATTCGCTGCCCACCCCAGGAGGCAGACTCATGACCACCACCGTCCCCACCAAAACCCTCAACAACGGCGTCGAGATGCCCGTACTCGGCTACGGCGTCTTCCAGACTCCGCCGGAGGAGACCGAGCGCTGCGTGAGCGAGGCCCTCCAGGTCGGCTACCGACTCATCGACACCGCGCAGGCCTACGGCAACGAGGAGGGCGTGGGCACCGCCGTCGCGAAGAGCGGGCTGCCGCGCGAGGAAGTGTTCATCACCTCCAAGATCTGGGTATCCAACATGAACTACGAGCGCGCCACCGCCTCCATCAACGAGTCGCTGGAAAAGCTCGGCACCGACCACATCGACCTCATGCTGCTGCACCAGGCCATGGGTGACTACCCGGGCGCCTACCGGGCCATGGAGGACGCCTACAAGGCCGGCAAGCTGCGCGCCATCGGCGTGTCAAACTTCTACCCCGAGCGGCTGGTCGATGTGGCCGCGCTGGCCGAGATCACGCCGGCCGTCAACCAGGTCGAGACGCACCCGTTCCGCCAGGCCGACGCCGCGCACACGGTCATGGCCGAGCTCGGCGTCGTCCACGAGGCCTGGGCGCCCTTCGCCGAGGGGCAGAACAACATCTTCGCCAACCCGGTCCTCACCGAGATCGGCGCCAAGTACGGCAAGAAGCCGGGGCAGGTGATCCTGCGGGCGCTGATCCAGAAGGACGTGGTGGTCATCCCCAAGACCACTCATCGCAACCGCATGGAGGAGAACTTCGACGTGTTCGACTTCGAGCTGACCGATGAGGACCTGGCCACCTTCTCCACCCTGGATGACGGCTCGCTGCCGCGCATCTTCGACCACTACGACCCGAAGGTCGTCGGCTGGCTGCTGCGCGACCTGGTCAAGGCTCAGCAGCTGGGTGGTGGCACGCTGTACTGAGGTACACCTGAATAGAGCACGGACCACCGTTCCTGTGGGACAATGCCCAACCGCAAGGGTGGACGGGTGCGGGCGCATCATCCAATTCCCGGAGCCGCCAATCGTGTTGTTGTGCTACACCGAGGAGAATCCGTGCACTACCTGATCGACGAGTCACTGACTCCGTGCGCCCCGGAGGAACTGCGCAACACGGACAGACAGTTCGTCGCCGTGCTGACTCCCCAACAGTGGGCCCAGCGCCGCGGCGCCTTCGAGCTGGGCATCGACATCGACCCCGACCCCGACGTCGCCCTGGGCACTCAGGCCGAGGTCAACTACGACGCGATCACGGGCACGGTCTTGATCCCGGACCGCACGTCGCCCGATGCTCCGGATAAGCGCTTCGCCTTCGCACTGGATGAGAAGGGCGTGGTGTTCATCGATGCCCAGGAGACGGCCACGGGACTCGTGGCGGCCATCGCCGCCGCCCGTCGCTGGCGTCGACCGGGACTGGAGCGTTTCCTGGCCGACTTCCTCATGCAGATCATCAAGGACGACGCGGCCCTACTGCGCGGCTACGAGCGCGAACTCGACCGCATGGAGGATGCAATTCTGGACGATACCGCCGTGGGCGCAGCGGAGCGGATCAATGATATGCGCTCCGAACTGCGCGACCTCGACAGCCACTACGACCACCTCATGGATCTCACGCAGATCCTTGAGGAGAACGAGAACGGCTTCTTCCGGGAGGAGGATCTGCGGTACTTCCGCACGGTCTACGGTCGGCTCGACAAGCTACGCGACCAGGCATCCTCACTGCGCGACCAGACCCTCCAGATGCGTGACCTGTACAAGATGCATCTGGACGTGCGGCAGAACCACATTATGGCGGCACTCACGATCGTCACCGCGATTTTCGCCCCGCTGACGCTTATTGTCGGCTGGTACGGGATGAACTTCGAGCACATGCCTGAACTCGCGTGGCCGTGGAGCTATCCGGCCGTCGCGGTCCTGAGCGTGGCGGTGGTCATTGGCTGTATCGCCTTCTTCAAGCACCGCAAGTGGCTGTGACAGTCTTTAACTGCGCTTTCGGCCTGAGGGCGTGGCGGCTGAGTGGCACCGGGGAACGGTTGGCGGGCAGCTCCCGGCACGAGCTGTTAAAGAGACCCGGCGGCGGTTGGGTCATCCTGCGCTGGTCTTTTAGGAGGCCCTGGTAGGGACTCCCGAAACCGGGAGGGGCGGCGTAGCCTCCGATCGACTGCGCGATGCGGCGCCCGGCGTCCGCGGCGCGTCACTAGTGCCGGTCTGGGCACGTCACTAGTGCCGGTCTCGGCACCGAGCCACCGGACCAGCACACCGAATAAGCACCGTCCAAACGCCTGATACCGGAGGAAACCATCATGACCACCATCGCCATTATCGGCGGCGGCCCGGGGCTGGGCCGCGCCGTCGCCCGCCGCTTCGGGCGGGAGGGCTTCAACGTCGCCCTGATCTCCCGCAGCCGCGAGCACCTGGATGAGCGGGTCGCCGCCCTGAGCGCCGACGGCGTGAACGCCCGCGGCTACGTCGCCGACGGCCGCGACGGCGAGGCGCTGACCCGGGCCCTGGCCGACGCCGCCGACGAGCTCGGCCCCATTGAGGTGCTCCAGTGGAGCCCCGTACCGGCCCGCGAGTTCATGAAGCCCGTGCTGGAGACGAGCGCGGAGGACCTGGTCGGCCCCATCGAGATGTCCGTGTACGGCCCGGTCAACGCGGTGCGTCAGGTACTTCCGGGCATGCGCGAGCTCGGCCGCGGCACGATCCTGCTGATCAACGGCGGCTCCGCCGTCCGCCCGGGCCCTAGGGTCACCGGCACCTCGGTGGCCTTCGCCGGGGAGAGTGCCTACGGGCAGCTCCTGCACGACGCGCTCGCCCCGGAGGGGGTTCACGTCGCCCAGCTGATCATTCCGCGTGGTATCGGTGGCGGCGAACCCTCCCACGAGCCGGCCGCCCTGGCCGACCGGATCTGGGAGCTGCACGCCCGGCACGACGGCGACTTCCGCACCTTCGCCGCGCCCATGGACGTCTAACCCGTACCGCGCACGTCTGCCGCCGGATTCACGGGCCACGTGTCCACACAGGCTCCGGCGCTGACCCCGCTAGGGCGCTCGCCCCGGGGAAATCCGGGCGGCAGAAAGGTGGGGCGCCATCCTGCTGTTACCGGGTGACTTCCCTAGGCAGATGGCTCAGTTGAACCACCTGCCGAGGGCATCCGCATGGGCGCCAATGGCCCGGACCAGGTGAGTGAGAACTTCGAGCAGCTCACTCGCCTGCCGGGCCACTTCCTTGCCCTTGCAGACTTTGCGGCATCGTTCATTCGGCGGCACCTCTGGCTTGTGGGAGTAGTGGTTACTCCGGTGGTGGCTGGCGCGCGTGTCTGGCGGATTGGCGTGCCGGGACCGGTACTTGTGGCGTGGTGGGGTCGGCGGTTGGTGTTTGCGGCGATGCCAGCCCGGCGGTTCGTATGTCCTGGCACAGAACTGTCACCGATGTCCTGAGACATTACCCGGCGCTCCGCATACCCTGGTTGACGGTTCGTACCTCGTGACGACGGTTCGTACGTTCTGGTCGACGATTCGTACCCCGCGGTGACGGTTCGTACCGTAGGGGTACTGTGCTGTCTCCACACTTCTGGGACGGTTGAGTCTCATGACTTCTGGGACGGTTGAGTCTCATGGGTTTTGGGACGGTTG
>NZ_PIZC01000014.1:6014-11086 GCF_019325145.1 Actinomyces sp. 594 | reverse complement strand
CGCTGCACCAGAGCCATGAGATAGCCGATGAAGGCGACGCCGAGCAGCACCATGAACCAGCCGGCGGCGGCGCGGGCGCCGGGCAGGGCAACCACGATCACGGGGACGGCAAGCAGAAGCAGGCACACGGCGGTGCGGCCGAGCGCCCCGACGGCCAGGCGCGCCGCATTGGCCACGTGCGCGCCGACGGTGTTGTCGAAGAAGGCGACCAGCGGCACCAGCCAGATCAGGACGGCGACGATCAGCAGCGCCCCGGCGTCGACCAGACCAGTCAGGGCGGCACCGCCCAGCTGGGAGAGTGACAGGTTCATCCAGGCGGCCAGTCCCGCCGCGGCGAGCGCCGGCAGCCACCAGGCCAGCGACTGGGCCAGGTTGGTGCGGAACGAGTGCCACCAGGTGCGCACCGTGTAGGTGTCCTCATCGCGCGCCATTTCCATCACCACGCGGGCGCAGGCGGTAAGCGCTGCGCCCGCGGTGATGATGGGCAGGCACCCCAGCAGGGTGAGCAGGTTGACGACGACGAGGTCGGCGGCCGCAGACCACGCCCGGTAGAAGGCCGAGTCGGGTCTTAGGAAACCGGACATGACGTGGGCGGCTCAACCCTTGACGGCGCCGGCGGCGACGCCCTCGACGATGTACTTCTGGCCGAAGGCGTAGAAGACGACGATCGGGATGATGGCCAGAACCAGCATCGCCATCTGGGCACCCATGTCGCGGTTGCCGTTGGAGCCGACGAGCATCTGGATGACGATGGGGACCGTCTTGTAGCGCTCGTCCTGGCCGATGACCAGGTTCGGCAGGAGGAAGTCGTTCCACACCCACATGGCATTCAGGACCGCGACCGTCACCGACGTCGGCTTGAGCAGCGGCATCACCACCCGGAAGTAGCTCTGCAGCGGGGTGCAGCCGTCCATGTAGGCGGCCTCCTCGATGTCCATCGGCACGGACTTGATGAAGCCCGCGAACAGGAACACGGACAGGCCGCCGCCGAAGCCCAGGTAGAGGATGATCATGCCCCACGGCGTCGCCAGGCCCAGCGCGTCGGCGATCTTGACGGTGGGGAACATGACCAGCTGGAAGGGGGCGATCATGGAGAAGGCGAACAGGTAGTAGATCAGGGAGGTCCACCAGGTCTTGACGCGGGTGATGTAGTACGCGGTCATGGCCGTCAGCAGCACGATCACCGCCACCGAGCCGACGGTGATGAACAGCGACCAGCCCAGTGCCCGGGCGAAGCCGGACAGCTGCAGACCGGTGATGTAGTTGCTCAGCCCGGCGAAGGTCTCGCCGGTGGGCAGGGAGAAGGGCGAGTCGGAGATGAAGAACTTGCCCTTGAAGGAGTTGATCAGGATGAACAGCAGCGGAATGATCCAGATCAGCGAAAGCACCGCCAGCAGGGCCGTGAGCAGGTTCTGACCGGCCGTCTGCTTGCGGCGGGCGGGCTTGGAGGGCTGCATCGGCTTGATGGCCGTCGGGCCCATGGGGGCGAGGGTCTCGGTGCTCACGCTTCAACCTCCTTGGCGCGGGTCGCGCGCAGCTGCAGCACGGCGATGACGGAAACGATGATGAAGAAGATGACGGCCTGCGCCTGGGCGATGCCCTGCTTACCGACCTGCTTGTACATCAGGTCGACGATGTTCAGCGCCGCCATCTGCGTCTGCTTGAGCGGAGCGCCGTTGGTCAGCGCCAGGTTCTGGTCATACATCTTGAAGGTGTTGGCCAGGGTGAGGAACAGGCAGATGGTGATGGAGGGCATGACCATCGGGATGGTGACGTGGCGCAGGGTCATCCACTTTCCGGCGCCGTCGATCTGGGACGCCTCAATCAGCTCCGGCGGCACGTTCTGCAGACCGGCGATGTAGATAATCATCATGTAGCCCATGAGCTGCCAGTTGATCAGCAGGATCAGGCCGGCCATGCCCAGGCGCCAGTCGTTGACGATGGTCTGACCCCAGTGGCGCAGAATCGCGTTGAGCATGACCTGCCAGGTGTAGCCCAGGACGATGCCGCCGATCAGGTTCGGCATGAAGAACACCGAGCGGAACAGGTTGGTGCCGCGCAGCTTGCGGGTGAGCAGGTAAGCCAGTGCGAAGGCTCCAAGGTTGACGGTGATGATGGAGATGGCCGAGACCAGGGCGGTGAAGCCGAGCGCCTTGACGAAGCCGGTGTTGCCGGTCAGCGCGGTCTGGTAGTTGTCGAAGCCGACCCACTTGGCGTTGGTGAGCGTGGTGAATTTGGTCAGTGACAGGTACAGGCCCATGAAGAAGGGCACGATGAACGCGATGAGGAAGGCGATCAGCGTGGGGCCGGTGAAGACGACGAAATACTTCTTGAGCGACTTGGTCATGTGTGTCTCGAGGGGTTCACGGAGGCGGGGGCGGCGACAGCGCGGTTGAGTGGGAATGACAGGCGGCGCCCGGCAGTGTCACCGGGCGCCGCCGTCGTCAATTCACGATCCTACAAGGGCCACTCGACGGCCACTGTCGGGGTGCGGAGAATCAGGCGCTCTTCTCGGCGTGCCACTCCTCGACGAAGTAGTTCTTGACGTCGTCCCAATCCTCGGCGCCGGAGGCGTACTGGGACAGGTGCTGGCCGACCTGGTCCTTGAAGTCCTGGCTCGGGAAGGTCTGGAAGACCCAGTTGATCGGGTACAGGTCATCGTTGTTCATGTACTCCACGACCTCGGCGCCGAGCGGGTCGGCAGGGGCGAGCTCGGCGAAGGCCGAGTAGGGAGCCATGGAGACCACGGAGTTGTCGGTGAGCAGCTTGGCGGCCTCGGCATCCATGAACAGCCAGTTCAGGAAGTCGATGGAGGCCTGCTGGTCCGCCTCGGAGGCCTGGGAGTTGATCGACAGGAAGTTCTCGGTTCCCAGCGCGATGCCGGAGTCCTCCTCGCCGTCCACGCCGATGTAGATCGGCATGAAGTGGATCTGGTCCTCCTTGACGACGTTGCCGTCGACCTCGGAGATCTGGGACCAGGCCCAGTTACCGTTCTGGACCATGGCGGCCTTGCCCAGGGCGAACTCGGCCATCGAGTCCGAAACGTACTTGGAGGACAGCGCAGAGGGCTCGACCGTGGAGTTGTTGAGGTAGAGGTCGAAGATCTGCCGGTAATTGTCCGAGTAGGTCAGCTCGAGGTCAGGAGTGTCGGTGACGCCCTTGTCCTTGAACTCGTAGTAGATGGGGTAGTTGGCCAGGTGGGTCTGCCAGCGCCAGTCCTCACCGGGGGTGAAGGAGGTACAGGCGAAGACACCGTCGATACCCAGCTCGTCCTTCTTGGACTGCATGTCCTCGACGACCTCCTTGAGCTTGTCGAAGCCCTTGATCTCATCGATGGAGGAGGCCTTGGCGCCGTCCGTCGCGAAGTAGGCGTCCATGATCTCGCCGTTGTAGATCAGGCCATAGCCCTCGGTTGCGAGCGGGGAGCCGTAGACGGTGCCGGCATCGTCGGTCAGGGCCATGGACGGATCGGTGAGGTCCTTGACGAAGTCTGCGTCCGAGATGTCGAGCGCGTAGTCCTGCCAGGTGGCCAGGCCGACCGGGCCATTGATGTTGAAGATCGTGGGCGGGTTGGACTTGGCTACCTCGGTCTGCAGGGTCTGCTCGTAGGTGCCGGAGGCGGCGGTGACGACCTTGACCTGGACACCGGTCTTCTCGGTGTAGGTGGAGGCGATGGTCTTGAAGGCCTCCTCGGCCTCGGGCTTGAAGTTCAGGAAGTAGACCGAGCCGGTCCCGGAGTCGCCGGAGTCGGACCCGTTGGAGCAGGCGGCCAGAGTCGCGGCGAGCGCGACCGCCGCGGAGCCACCGAGCATAGAGCGACGGGTGATGGGTCGCATTGATTGTCCTCCCTTGGACACGGAGTTGCCGGACCGAGGCCCGGAGAGAGCGGCTGCCAATCGTGCGTCACGAACCGCGAAGCGGCCCATCGCCCGACGGCGCTGACGCCCCCATTACACACGACACCCCGGCTTGTTGCAAGCCTTGCAAACCAGATTCGGGGCATTCATGGGCGGATGCGGGGTTTTGTGTGCATTCACAGCCCCATCCTGTAACCTTTTTGCAAGGACTGCGCCGACCCATTGCAGGCCGGTACTCGTCCTCACACCGCCCCTCACGCCAACCTCCGCCTGTCATGCCGCTGCCGCATTCCGACCCGAGCGGTATGATTCTGGTATGACTCAGAAGATTGCGGTAAGCCTCCCGGATGCGCAGGTCAGCTCGATCCGGCGCGCGGTTGCGCAGGGGCGGGCGGCGTCGGTGTCCGGGTACATCAGCGCCGCGGTCGCCCGCGCCGAGCGCGAAGACGGCCTGACCGAGCTGCTCGATGACTTGGACCGCGAGCTGGGCCAGGTCGACGACGCCGACCTGGCCTGGGTCGACCGCGCCCTCGGACTGGCGTGACTACGGACGTCGAGGTCACGGGCCTGACCCTGGACACCGGGGCGCTGCTGGCGCTCGAGCGCGGCGACGCCAGAATGCGGGCCCTGCTGCGCCGGGCGACCGAGGCCGGGATGGCACTGGCAGTACCCGCCGGCGTCGTCGCCCAAGCCTGGCGAGGAGGACCCCGCCAAGCGCGTGTCGCCCGCCTGCTCGGTGACCCCGCGGTTCAGGTCATCCCGCTGGACGATGTGACGGCGCGGGCGGTGGGGCTGCTATGCCGCCGCAGCGGACACCCTGACATCGTCGACGTCCATGTGGCACTGCACGCCCACGAGCATGGCCACGCGGTGGTGACCTCGGACCCGGGCGACCTGCGCGCCGTCACCCCCACTCTGCGCCTCATCGCCGTCTAACCTGCCGACGCCACCGGCCCGGCGCCGACATCAAGCACGCCCCGCCTCGCCAGGCGGTGTGCTCAGTCGTCCCGGTGGCGCATCCAGTACAGGTAGGAGTACACGCCCATGACTCCGAAGAAGAGTGGATACAGCCAGACACGCGGGGTCAGCCACGCCTCGATGGACAGCAGGTCGCCGTTCTCCAGCCCCAGCAGGACTCGCGCCACCATGAGCGACCACAGGAACTGCGCGGCCACCCGCCTGGCAGTCGGCCGACGGTGCCGCGTGCGCTCGCCG
>NZ_PIZC01000014.1:0-5709 GCF_019325145.1 Actinomyces sp. 594 | reverse complement strand
GGCGGCCCCGGCACCGCGTGGGTGCCGGGGCCGCCGCCAATGTCACAGCGCGTTCAGACGCTCTCCGCACGCACGGCGTGCCCGGTGGGGCCAGGCCACCGCCGGGCACGCCGTCGTCGGGCCGATCAGCGCTTGGCGGAGCCGACGGAGCCGAGGCGCTCGCAGGCCTCGACCACGCGGGCGGCCATGCCCTCCTCGGCGGCCTTGCCCCAGACGCGCGGGTCGTAGGTCTTCTTGTTGCCGACCTCGCCGTCGATCTTGAGCACGCCGTCGTAGTTCTTCAGCATGTGGTCGACGACCGGGCGGGTGAAGGCGTACTGGGTGTCGGTGTCCACGTTCATCTTGATGACGCCGTTGCGCACCGCGGTGGCGATCTCCTCGTCGGTGGAGCCGGAGCCGCCGTGCATGACCAGGTCGAACGGCGAGTCCTTCACGCCCACCTTGGTGGACAGGCGGTCGCCCAGGCGGGCGGCGACGTCCTTCTGGATGTCGCCGAGGATCTCCGGGCGCAGCTTGACGTGGCCGGGCTTGTAGGAGCCGTGCACGTTGCCGAAGGTCAGGGCGGTGATGTAGCGGCCGTTCTCACCCAGGCCGAGGGCCTCGATGGCGCGCCAGGCGTCATCGGCCGTGGTGTAGAGGTTGGCGTTCTCGTCACCGGAGATGCCGTCCTCCTCGCCGCCGACGGCGCCGATCTCGATCTCCAGGACCGTGTTGGCGGCCTTCGCGCGCGCCAGCATGTCCACGGCGATCTCAATGTTGTCATCCAGGGACTCGGCCGAGCCGTCCCACATGTGGGAGTTGAACATCGGCAGCTCCCCGCGCTTGACCTGCTCGGCCTCCATCTCCAGCAGCGGGAGGATCCAGGGCTCGAGCATCTTCTTGGGGCAGTGGTCGGTGTGCAGACCGATCGTCACCGGGTAGAGGTCACCAACAGCGCGGGCGTAGGCCGCGAAGGCAACAGAGCCCTTGACGCGGTCGAGCCGGGAGGAGCCGGACCAGTAGGCGGCGCCGCCGTTGGAGATCTGGACGATTCCGTCGGACTCGGCGTCGGCGAAACCCTTGAGCGCCGCAGACAGGGTCTGCGAGGAAGTGACGTTGATCGCGGGGATGGCGTACTTGCCGGCCTTGGCGCGGTCAAGCATGTCGGCGTAGGACTCCGGGGTTGCAATGGCCACTGGGTGCCTCCTGAGGAAAGTGAATAGTCAGTGGTGCACCGCTGATTCTGTCACGGATTTGCGCGTCGGTGAACCGGATCATGGTCCCGGTTGGTTCCGAGCCGAGGTTTCACCGTCGGCGATGACCTGGATCACCCTGCCTAGAGCGGTGCCACAATTGAGGTGCAGCTGGTTGGGTGCAAGGACGCCCAGCCGCGCGACTCTCGGAACCTCCGAGGCCGCAACCACTGGAGGTGGTTGACATGGCAGCATCAGCATTCGACCCGTTCCGCGACCTGGACCGCTGGCTGAGCGGCGGCATGGTACGCACGCCCGCATCCGTCGGTATGCCGCTCGACCTATACCGCGAGGGCGAGACCTTCGTGGCCCGCATCGACCTGCCCGGCGTGGACCCCGCGACGATCGACGTCGACGTCGAGGACCGCACCCTGACCGTGCGCGCCGAGCGCCCGGCCACCGACGCCAAGGACGTGCAGTGGCTCGCCCACGAGCGCCCGAGCGGCACCTTCGCCCGCCAGCTCACGCTCGGCCACGGGCTGGCACTGGACCGCATCTCCGCCCAGTACACCGACGGCGTGCTGACCCTGACCATCCCGGTGGCCGAGGAGGCCAAGCCCCGCAAGATCGAGGTCACCCACGCCCCGGCCAACCACCCGGTCATCGAGGCCGAGCAGAGCTGACCGCAGCGCCGGGGCGGCCCGCCGTCGTCCCGCCCAGCGCTCGTCGCAACCCGGCCACGGCCGCTTGTTCACCGCCGGGCCCGTTCTCGACTCAGTCGGGGGCGGGCCCGGCGTGCTGCAGCACCCAGGTGTGCATGGCGACGGCGGCCGCGGCGGCCACGTTGATGGAGCGGGTGGAGCCGTACTGGCCGATCCGCAGTACCCGGGAGCAGCGGGCCAACAGTGCCGGGCTGATGCCCTCCCCCTCGCTGCCGAACACCATCAGGCAGCGCTCGGGCAGCACGGCCTCCTCCAGCAGCTCCGCCCGTGGACCGTTATCGATGCCAATGACTTCGTAGCCGGCTTCGGCCGCCCACTCCAGCAGCGCATCCGGCTCGGGGTGGTGGCGCACGTCCAGGTAGCGGTTGGTGACCATGGCGCCGCGCTTGTTCCAGCGGCGCCGCCCAATGATGTGCACGGCAGCCACGTTGAAGGCGTTGGCGGTACGCACGATCGACCCGATGTTCAGGTCCTGGGCGACGTTCTCCACGGCCACGTGCAGCGGGTGGGCGCGGACGGCCAGGTCGGCGCGGATCGCCTCGATGGTCCAGTAGCGGTAGCGGTCGACGACGTTGCGGCGGTCGCCGTCGGCCAGCAGCGCCCGGTCGTACCGGGGGTCGTCGGGCCAGTCGTCCCGCCCGCCGGGCCACGGCCCGACCCCGACCTCGCGCGGCGCACCCTCCTCTGTCCGCGCATCGGGCTCGAGCGGCCCGGACGGGTCGGCGGTGTCGCGGTCGTCTGGGATGTCCGGATCAGCGCCGCCGACGTCACCCGCACACCGTTCACCTCGGTATCCCAACATCATCATCTGTCCCCTGCCAGTACGCGACATACGACCACATCCACGATCGCACCTGCGGTAGCTTAGTGACCGTCCTACCGACACGGCTTCAACATGACGACGTCGTCCGAGGAGTCCCATGGCCTTCCCCGACATCACCCGGGAACTGATCGACCGCATCGTCACGCCTCCAGACAAACTGATCTTCCTCACCGGTTCGGGAATCTCATACGAGGCCGGCTACCCCACTTGGGATGACTTCGTCATCAACCTGCTGGTGGGCTCGGGCGCACTGCCGGATCGAGACTCCGCGCGCGGATACCTCGCCGCCGCCGGCAACAGACAAGTCATCGCCGAAGGCGCCCGCGCAGCATGCCATGCGACGGCAGTCAAGCAGGGCGTCGACCCTGACGACGCTTGGCGATCACTGGTCGCACGCGCGCTGCACCCCGCCAACACCCCCGATGACGCCATCGCACCTCCAACCACCTTGCATTACATTCTCGCTAGGCACGCGGCCGCTCACGGGCTTCCGATCCTGACCACCAATTTCGATCTGCTGCACGAAGGAGCCGCAGCGGACTACAACAGATCAGACGTCTTTGTTCTAGACGATTTCCAACCGAGCGAATCTTTCATCAGCGACAATAACGGAAACGACAGGTATCTCCCTACGGTATTTCACCTGCACGGTTATGTTGATGACACAATGTCATGGGAGGGTGGAACTCTCACAGGATTCACATCTGTCAACCCCATAGTAACCCAGTCCGACTACAATAAAGTATTGCACGACAAGAGCAGTTGGCAACTCGAGTTGCTGAATGCAATCAGAACATCCGGATTCAGCCTTTTCATAGTCGGACACTCACTGACGGACCACGATCTACAGGCATGGTTCGAAGCGATACGAAACTCCGCATCTAGGTCATGCAACAGCGACGAGTCAGCATCTCCCACTGAGAGCGTCCCTCTGGGCTACCTGGTGATCGCGAAGGAGAGCTTAGGCGGGCTACAGGATCTGGGGGACGCCGATTTCGCGGATTACCGTCGACTTCTCGAAAAGCAGTGGGAACAACTCGGAATCACGGTGCTTATCACGGAACACTTTTCTGACGCAACGACGCTAATCGAGGAGTACCTGTATCGCTATGGCGCCGGTTCCACTTCCCGCAGCGACAACCAGTCACCGCAAGAACGCGTTTCTCACATCTTCAACAGCGTTGTCAGCGGCAACCGTCTCGAGACTACATCCCGGGCGTTCGTCAAATGTGCCACGCTAAACCTGAAGGACGACCGGCTTGCACGGTCAGACGTGTCAGTGTGGCTCGCCGACGGCTCCCATCAACTGCACAGGATTGGCAAGCAAGGACACGTCTTCCTGATTCCGGAGGTCGTCAAGACGATAAGCACTCGACCAGGCAGTATGTGGGTGGCAGCACAGGCCCTACATTCTGAAACGCAGCAAGTGGAGACGAAAGGCATAGAGCACTGGGACGCAATTCTTGGACAGCGCGTGACAATCTCCCAGCCGAACAAACCACCAACCGTATGTGGATCCGTCACGATCGCAGTCCAACTCGCAGATGACGCTGACACCGGTTCGAAAAACGCCCAGGATCTCGCGGACGCAATAGTCGAGGACCACGCCCTTCATGATTACCTTGACAAGCTCGTCAAAGACGTAGCCGATGTTCTTGAACGCCAGCTCGCGCCGCTCGCCTAGCCGCCGCGAGTCATGTATCCTGAGTTGGTCTCTTGAGGAGCAGACATGACGATGATGATGCAGTCTCTACCGCAGTCACCGAATCAGCCCGCACAGGAAGAGCGTGTTGTCGCCGTCCCGGTCACTGGCGACGGAACTCGGTTCCGTCTGGTGACCGTGCGTACCGGCCGTCGCAACATTCGCACGCGATCCAAGCCGCAGCGCACCGAACCGCAGTCAAAGACGGCAAGAAGCGCCTGACCGTCGCCGATCCGAAGCTGACGGACGCTGCAGATACAGTCCTAACGCAGTCCTCGTCCTAGCGCTGGCCTCCCGGCCCCCGCTCACACGTGGAGCCTGCGGGGCGGTCCCGGGCGGCCCGGACCGGTCCGCGGTGTCAGTCAAGTCCCAGGTCCGCGAGTCCGAGGGCAGCGTGGTAGGGCAGGCCGGCGGCCTCGATCCGCTCGCGCGCCCCGGTGGCGCGGTCTACGATCACGGCGACGGCGAGCACGTTGGCGCCGGCCTCGCGCAGCGCGGCGACGGCCTCCAGCGGGGAGCCGCCGGTGGTGGAGGTGTCCTCCAGGACTACCACGTTGCGGCCGGCGACGTCGGGGCCCTCCACGCGGCGCTTCATGCCGTGGTCCTTGGCGGCCTTGCGCACCACGAAGGCGTCCAGGTCCAGCCCGCGGGAGGCGGCCGCGTGCAGCATGGCGGTGGCAACCGGGTCGGCGCCCATGGTGAGCCCGCCGACGGCGTCGACGTCCTCGGTGCTCAGCCCGGCCTCCTCCAGCATGTCCAGCATGACGTGGCCGATGAGGGGGGCGGCCTCGTGGTGCAGGGTGGCGCGGCGCATGTCCACGTAGAAGTCGGACTCCAGCCCGGAGGCGAGGGTGACTTTTCCGCGGACGACGGCGAGGTCGCGGATGAGTTCGGCCAGGCGGGCGCGGTGGGAGTCGTTGGCGATCACGTCGGTACTCACGCAACAAGGCTAACCCGGCGGTGGCTGCTGGACGATCTCAAACCGGCCCTTGGCGTTTGAGGTTGTGATGGTGAGGGGGGGATGGGTGTGTGGATGGTGGGATGCCGATGGTTGTGGAGGATTCGCGTCTGCGCACCGCTTGGTGACGGGCGGAGGCCGGAAATGTCCACATTCGGCATTAACGCCGTCGATGCGAATGCAGCCCAATGCGGCATCCGCATGATTTCAACGTTTTGTTCGCGGCCGCCGACACGGCTGGCGTGTGATGTCTCAGGACATCGGTGACAGTTCTGCCTCAGGACATCGGTGACACTTGGTGTGTCAGGACATCGGTGACACTTGTGGTTGTT
>NZ_PIZC01000013.1:56655-79911 GCF_019325145.1 Actinomyces sp. 594 | reverse complement strand
TCCCAACCGTCCCAAAACCCATGAGACTCAACCGTCCCAGAAGTCATGAGACTCAACCGTCCCAGAAGTGTGGAGACAGCACAGTACGGTGGGGGTACGTACCGTCGCCGGAAGTGCCGAAGCGTTGGTGCCAAGTGACGAACCGTCGTCGTTGGTGACGAACCGTCGTCGTTGGTGACGAACCGTCAGGCATCGCACACCGCCTCAGGAGCCACAACCTCCCTCAGACACGTTGTTTACAAGGCTGCGCCATATCTACCGGTATCGGTGCGTCACAAGTGCCGGTCTCGGCACGTAACAAGTGCCGGTCTCGGCGAGAGGGGCGGTTCAGGTCAGCGGCGCGGCGTTAACGCCCTCGGCCTTGCGGGGGCGGGACAGCAGGGCGTCACTGATCTCCTCAACGGTGGCGGCGCCCTCAACCACAGCGACCACGCCGGCGGTGATGGGCATGTCCACCCCGTGCGCGGTGGCCAGGTCGAGCACAGCGCGCGCAGACTTGGCGCCCTCGGCAACACCGCGCGAGGCGGCGGCGGCCTCCTCCACGCTCATTCCCTCACCCAGGCGTCGCCCGAAGGTCTGGTTGCGCGAAAGCGGCGAGGAGCAGGTGGCCACCAGGTCACCCATGCCGGCCAGCCCCGCGAAGGTCTCGGGGCTCGCCCCGAGCGCCAGGCCCAGCCGGGTGATCTCCACCAGTCCGCGAGTGATTACCGTGGCCTTGGAGTTGTCGCCGAAGCCACGTCCGGCGGTAATACCGACGGCCAGGGCGATCACATTCTTGACTGCACCGCACAGCTCCACCCCCAGCACATCGGTGTTGGTGTAGGGGCGGAAGGTTCCGGTCGCGCACAGCGCGGCCACGCGCGCGGCCACCGCCTCATCCTGCGCCGCCACCACGGTAGCGGTGGGCTGGCCGGCGGCGATCTCATCGGCCAGGTTCGGGCCGGAGACCACGGCGATGCGCCCGGCGGGCAGGGCGAGCGCCTCGGCAATGACCTGACTCATGCGCAATCCCGTCCCGGCCTCCACCCCCTTCATCAGGGAGACAACGGTGGCGTCGTCGTCCAGGCAGCCGCGCAGCGGGGTCAGCACGCCGCGGGCGGTCTGGGAGGGCACCACCACCACGACGAGCCCAGCCCCGGCGACGGCCTCCCGAATGTCCGTGGTGGCGGTGACGATGTCGGGCAGACGCACCCCGGGCAGGTAGCGGGCGTTGGTGCCGGCATTGATCTCCTCCGCGACCTCCGGGCGGCGGGCCCAGATGACGGTAGGTGCACCGGCCTGGGCGAGCAGGCCGGCGAAGGTGGTACCCCAGGCGCCGGCGCCGATAACAGCGGCCTTGTCGACGGATACCGGGCTCATGGCTGCTGCTCCGAGGCGGTTTCGGGCTCGTCGCCGTTCTCATTGCCACCTGGGCCGCCGGGGGGCGTGCCCGTCCGGGACGGGCGCACATCGTCCGACGTCGTCGGCGGATCGGGCCGGCGCACACCGATATTGCCCTTGCCCGGATCGCCGTCGTACTTCATGTCGAAGGGACGGGGCGCCTTCTCACCACGCAGCTGCTCCACCAGCTCGGTAATGCGCCGCATGATCTCGGCAGTGGCGCCGCGCACGGCAGCGTGATCAGAGGTGTCCTCCCCGAATTCAGACAGGTCAAAAGGCTTGCCGATCAGCACGTCCACGTCCTTGCGGGGGAAGGGGCGGAAGCCACTGCCGTAGGCGCCCAGAACATCCTGCGCCCCCCACTGCCCCATGGGCAGAACAGGCACACCGGTGCGCATCGCCAGGCGTGCGGCACCGGTCTTCCCGGTCATCGGCCACTGCAGCGGGTCGCGCGAGAGCGTGCCCTCCGGGAAGATCATGATCGGGTCGCCCTCGCCAAGCCGCCGCTCGGCCTCCACCAGCGAGTTACCAGCCTTGGCCGAGTCCCGGTACACGGGAATCTGCCCGCCGGCGCGGAACACGTGCCCGAGGACGGGGATCTCGAACAGCTGGGACTTGGCCAGCGAGTAGATGGGCACATCCTCGTCCACGAGCGCGCGCATGGCGGTGAGCGGGTCCAGGTTGGACAGGTGATTGGCCACCGCGATGAAGCCGCCCTCGCGGGGGATGTTCTCCGTCCCGGTCACGTGCTGCTTAGAGACCGCCTTGAGAAAGGGGATGATCGCCCCCCGGGCCGCAAAGCGGTAGAAGGGGGTCATACGTCGTGTGGTGGGCACGCTGGCACTTTACCCACTCCCGGCGGACCCGGTGGGCCAGTCATCCGCTGGTCGGATGAGGTTCGACCCTCCCGGCAGTCCGCCGCGGCCTGCCGACGCGCTTGTAGTAGACCGGTTAGCCCGCTCAGGCCAGCCGGGTGACGTTGGCGTCAAGGGCGGCGAGCTTGCTCATGAAGTGCTCGTAACCGCGGTCGATGAGGTTCACGCCCTCCACGTGGCTGGTGCCCTCCGCCGCGAGCGCAGCGATCAGGTGGGAGAAGCCGCCGCGCAGGTCGGGCACGACGATGTCCGCCCCGCGCAGCGGAGTGGGCCCGGAGATGACGGCGGAGTGGTAGAAGTTGCGCTGCCCGAAGCGGCAGGCTGTACCACCCAGGCACTCGCGGTACACCTGGATGGTGGCGCCCATCTTGCGCAGGGCGCCGGTGAAGCCGAAGCGGTTCTCGTACACGGTCTCATGGACGATGGACAGGCCCTCCGCCTGGGTCAGGGCGACGACGAGCGGCTGCTGCCAGTCGGTCATGAAGCCGGGGTGGACGTTGGTCTCCACCACAATGCTCTTCAGGTCGCCGCCGGGGTGGTAGAAGCGGATTCCGTCGTCGCGCACGTCGAAGGCGCCGCCGACCTTGCGGAAGATGTTCAGGAAGGTGGTCATGTCGCTCTGGTGGGCGCCGTGGACGAACACGTCACCGCGGGTGGCCAGTGCGGCCGCCGCCCAGGATGCAGTCTCGATGCGGTCGGGCAGGGCGCGATGGTTGTAGCCGACGAGCTCGTCCACGCCCTCTACGTGGATGGTGCGGTCGGTGTCCACGGAGATGATGGCGCCCATCTTCTGCAGCACGTCCACCAGGTCCATGATCTCCGGCTCGACGGCGGCGCCACGCAGCTCCGTCAGGCCCTCGGCGCGCACGGCCGTGAGCAGCGTCTGCTCGGTGGCACCGACTGACGGGTAGGGCAGGTCGATGACGGTTCCGCGCAGTCCATCGGGGGCGGTCAGGCGAATGCCCTGGGGCTGCTTGTCGACGATCGCGCCGAAGCTGCGCAGAATATCCAGGTGGAAGTCGATGGGCCGGTCGCCAATACGGCAGCCGCCCAGGTCGGGGATGAAGGCCTCGCCAAGCCGGTGCAGCAGCGGGCCGCAGAACAGGATCGGGATGCGCGAGGAGCCGGCGTGGGCGTCAATGTCGGCCATATGGGCGCTCTCGACGCTGGAGGGGTCCAGGCGCAGGATGCCCTCGGCCTGGTCGTAATCGACACTGACCCCGTGCAGCGATAGCAGCCCGGAGACGACGTCGACGTCGCGGATCAGAGGCACGTTGTGCAGCACCGACGGTGTGGTGCCCAGCAGGGCTGCAACCATCGCCTTGGGGACTAGGTTCTTGGCACCACGGACGGTGATTTCACCGTTGAGCGGGCGCCCGCCCTCAACCTGGAGCAGACCGTCAACCATGCGTAACCTCCGAGTGTTCGCGTCAAGATCGGGCGCCGTGGGTGAAAGCGGCGCCCCCGCACCAAGGGCGGGTGAGTCCAGCATATGCGGGCGGGCTGCGGATGGAAGTGTCCGCAGCCCGCTCACAGCGAACTCCGTCGTGTCCTTCAACTCAACGGCGTGGCCGGAATATGTGCCGACGCACGGCGCCGGAACTCACGCTCCCGGGCGCAGGAAGGGGTAGCCGATAGGCACGGGCATCTCCGCTGACCGGGCAGGGGCGACGGCTACAGCCGGCTCGTGGCGGGCCGGCAGAGTCCGCGGCTTATAGGCGGGCCGGGCATCCTCGTACGCGCGGATGGCCTCCTCGTGGGTGAGGGTGAGCGAGATGTCATCCAGCCCCTCCATAAGGGTCCAGCGCACATAGTCGTCGATCTGGAACACGGTGCGGAAGGAGCCCGCCTCGACGGTGCGCTGCTCCAGGTCCACGGTGATCTCGGTGCCGGGCTCGGTCTCCAGGATCTTCCACAGCTGCTCGGTGTCCTCCTGGCTGATGACCCCGGCTACCAGTCCCTGCTTGCCCGCGTTGCCGCGGAAGATGTCGGCGAAGCGGGGTGCGAGCACCACCTTGAAGCCATAGTCCTTCAGCGCCCACACGGCGTGCTCGCGGGAGGATCCGGTGCCAAAGTCGGGGCCGGCCACCAGCACGCTGGCCCGCTTGTAGGCCTCCTGGTTGAGGATGAAATCGGCCTCGCTCGCCCGCCAGGAGGCGAACAGGGCGTCCTCGAAGCCGGTGCGGGTAATGCGCTTGAGGTAGACGGCCGGGATGATCTGGTCGGTGTCCACCGCGCTGCGGCGCAGGGGGGCGCCGATGCCGGTGTGGCGGATGAACTTCTCCATGCGTGCTCCTCTTTCTCGGGCTCTCGGCAGTGCGGCTCAGGCGGCGAGCGCCGGCAGGTCCGCGGGAGTGGACAGGGTTCCGCGCACCGCGGTGGCGGCGGCGACTACGGGCGAGACCAGGTGGGTGCGCCCGCCCTTGCCCTGGCGGCCCTCGAAGTTGCGGTTAGAGGTGGAGGCGGCACGCTCACCGGGGGCCAGCTGATCGGGGTTCATTCCCAGGCACATGGAGCAGCCGGCATTGCGCCACTCGGCTCCGAACTCCTTGAACACCTCATCCAGCCCCTCGGCCTCGGCCTGCAGCCGGATACGGGCGGAGGCCGGCACCACGAGCATGCGCAGGCCGGGCGCCTTGGTGCGGCCCTTGATGACTTCGGCGGCGGCGCGCAGGTCCTCGATACGCCCATTGGTGCATGAACCGAGGAAGACCGTGTCCACCTTGATGTCGCGCAGCGGGGTGCCGGGCGCCAGGTCCATGTACTCCAGGGCGCGCTCGGCAGCACGACGCAGCGTCTCGTCGGCGATCTCCTCGGGGTCCGGTACCGCCCCGGAGATGGGCAGGCCCTGACCGGGGTTGGTGCCCCACGTGACGAAGGGCTCGATGTCGCTGCCCTTCAGGACGACCTCGGTGTCGAAGACGGCGTCGTCATCGGTGCGCAGGGAGCGCCAGTAGGCGACGGCGGCGTCCCAGTCCTCCCCCTCGGGGGCGTGCGGGCGGCCCTTGAGGTAGGCGAAGGTGGTGTCGTCGGGGGCGATCATGCCGGCGCGGGCACCGGCCTCGATGCTCATGTTGCAGATGGTCATGCGGGCCTCCATCGACAGTTGCTCGATGGCGCGGCCGCGGTACTCGATGACGTGCCCCTGGGCGCCATTAGTGCCGATCTTGGCGATGATGGCCAGGATGATGTCCTTGGCGCCGCTGCCGGCGGGCAGGTCACCGTCGATGAGCACGCTCATGGTCTTGAAGGGGGCCACGGGCAGGGTCTGGGTGGCCAGCACGTGCTCGACCTGGCTGGTGCCGATGCCGAAGGCGAGCGCCCCGAAGGCGCCGTGGGTGGAGGTGTGGGAGTCACCACACACCACGGTCATGCCGGGCTGGGTGAGCCCCAGCTGCGGGCCGACGGCGTGGACGATGCCCTGGTCCGCGTCGCCCAGGGAGTGCAGCCGCACCCCGAATTCGGCGCAGTTGGCGCGCAGGGTCTCAATCTGGGTGCGGGAGGTGACGTCGGCGATGGGCAGGTCGATGTCCAGGGTGGGGGTGTTGTGGTCCTCGGTGGCCAGGGTCAGGTCGGGACGGCGGACCTTGCGGCCGGCCAGGCGCAGGCCCTCGAACGCCTGCGGGCTGGTGACCTCGTGGACGAGGTGCAGGTCGATGTAGAGCAGGTCCGGGGCTCCGTCGGTGCCGGGGGCGACGACGTGGTCGCGCCACACCTTCTGTGCCAGGGTCATTCCCATCGCTGCACTTCCTTTCCTAGGACGTTCCGCCCGCATGCCCGCCCGAAGTGTGCGGAACCGGCAAAGACCGGGCCGTTTTCTGACTGCACGCTACTTGAAGTCTCAGCAGTCGGAATGGCAGTATCAGATTATGGACACGTTGGGTGACATTGAAAATGGGAGTGGGGTCGGCGTCATCGACAAGGCCGCTCTGGTCATGAGCGCACTGGAGGCAGGCCCGGCCACGCTGGCGCAGCTCGTCACCGCCACTCACCTGGCACGCCCAACGGCGCACCGCATCGCCGTGGCACTGGAGTTCCACCGGCTGCTGGCCCGCGACGCGCAGGGGCGCTTCATTCTGGGACCGCGCCTGAATGAGCTCGCCTCCGCCGCCGGGGAGGACCACCTGCTGGCCGCCGCCGGCCCCGTGCTGGCGGCCCTGCGGGACAAGACCCACGAGTCAGCACAGCTGTACCGGCGTCAGGGGGACGTGCGCGTGTGCGTGGCCAACGCCGAGCGCCCCATCGGCCTGCGCGACTCCATCCCGGTAGGAGCCACCATGTCCATGCAGGGAGGCTCCGGCGCCCAGGTGCTGCTGGCGTGGGAGGAGCCCGACCGGCTGCACCGCGGCCTGGCGGGCGCCCGCTTCAACGCGACGATGCTCTCTGCTGTTCGCCGCCGCGGCTGGGCCCAGTCCGTGGGCGAGCGCGAGCCGGGTGTGGCCAGCGTGTCGGCACCAGTGCGAGGCGCCAGCGGCAAGGTCATCGCTGCGGTGTCGATTTCCGGGCCGATTGAGCGGATGGGGCGCCAGCCCGGGCGCGTGCACGGCCCCGTGGTGGCGGCCGCGGCGCGCCGCCTGTCCGAGGTTCTGCGCAGCAACGACGAGGGCTGACCTCCGGCCATCCGCCTCCCCGCCAGCCTCGCCGAGGTCGGTCGCTCTGGTTGTCGAGACCGGCACCAGTAACACGCCGAGACCGAGCGAAATGGCGTGCCGCGCCTTCCGCTGGCGTCGACTCATCCACGTACACTCGCCCCATGCGTAGGACCCTGCTCGTCACCAATGACTTCCCGCCCGTCGTCGGCGGCATCCAGTCCTACCTGGACGACTACACCCGGCGTCTGCCCGCCGCGGATCTGACCGTCCTTGCGTCAACACCCCCCGAGGGCCCCGACGCCGCCGCGACCTTCGACCGCGCGGCCGCCTTCGACGTCGTGCGCATGCCCACGCATGTCCTTCTGCCGACCCCGGACGTGCGTCGGCGCATGCAGCAACTCATCCGCGAACGCGAGATCGAGACCGTCTGGTTCGGAGCCGCCGCCCCGCTCGGTCTCCTGGGACGCGCCGCCAAGGAGGCCGGCGCCACCCGCGTCATCGCCACCACCCACGGGCACGAGGTCGGTTGGGGCATGGTGCTCGGAGCCCGCCAGGCATTGCGCCGAATCTTCCGCGAGGCCGACGTCGTCACCTACATCTCCGACTACACACTCGGCGAGCTACGCCCCCACATGCCGCCCGGCCAGGAGGTCCTGCGCCTGCCCAGCGGCATCGACGTCGACCGTTTCCACCCCGACGCCGAGGCGCGCGCCGCCCTGCGCACCCGGTACCGGCTGGGCGACGCTCCCACCGCCGTATGCGTGTCACGGCTAGTGGCCCGCAAGGGGCAGGACTCACTTATCAGTGCCTGGCCGCGCGTGGTCGAACAAGTGCCGGAGGCCCGGCTAGTGATCGTCGGCTGGGGTCCTTACGCGAAGAAGCTGGCTCTACTGCGCCGTTCCTCCCCGGTGCGGGGGTCAATCACCCTCACCGGGAAGGTGCCCTACGACGAGCTGCCCGGCCACGTCGCCATGGGTGACGTCTTCGCGATGCCCTGCCGTACGCGCGGGCAGGGACTCGACGTCGAGGGCCTCGGTATCGTCTTTCTTGAGGCCTCCGCCGCGGGGCTGCCGGTCATCGCAGGCATGAGCGGCGGGGCGCCCGAGACGGTGGTGGAGGACGTGACCGGGAATGTCGTGGACGGCCGCGACGAGGACGCGCTGGTAGCAGCCCTCGTGCGTCAGCTGACCGACCCTGCGCTGCGCGCACGCATGGGCGAGGCCGGGCGCGCGCTCATGGTCGAGAAGTGGACCTGGCCCGGGCTGGTTGACAGCCTGGTGCAGACCATCGACGCCCGGTGACGGCGCGCCTTACCGCGAAGCAGCAGCGGGCGGCCGCCGCGCTCGACTACGCGGGCGAGCTGGAGGCGCCGGCGGCTACAACGCGCAGTGCACGCAGCTCCGCGATGGCCGTCTCAAAGTCCTCCAGCGAGTTGAAGTCGGAGTACACCGAGGCGAAGCGCAGGTAGGCGACCTCATCCAGCTCACGCAGTGGGTCGAGGATCGCCAGCCCCACTTCGTGCGAGTCCACGATCGCGTGGCCCGTGCCGCGAATCGTCTCCTCCACCTTGTTGGCCAGATGCGCAAGTTGATCATCGGTGACGGGGCGCCCCTGGCAGGCACGCCTCACGCCCCGGATCACCTTCTCGCGCGAAAAGGGCTCGGTAACACCGGATCGCTTGCGCACCGACAGGCTGGCGGCCTCAATGGTGGTGAAACGGCGCCCGCATCTGGTGCACTGCCGCCGACGGCGAATCGAGGCACCATCGTCGGAAGTACGCGAGTCGACCACGCGCGAGCCGCTGTGCTGGCAGTAAGGACAGCGCACGCCGACCACCTCCGGTTGTCCGCATCACTAATACGTTAGGAGGTTATGCGCACAGCGCTTGGTCTGCAAGCGCTTACCGGCGTTGCACGAGGCGGTTCATCCCGCCGGGACGATCAGGGTCTGCCCCGGCTGCAGCGTGGAGCTGGTCAGGCCGTTCAGCTCCACAATCTGCGCCATGACCTCATTGACGTCTCCGGCGCCGGTATCCACGGCTACGTCCCACAGGGACTGGCCGGACTGGACGGTGGCCGTGGTGGTATTAACCGGTACCGACTGGAATCCGGACAGCACTATGCCGCCGGCCGCCACCAGCACCGCCGCAAGCACTACGGCACCTCCAGCCAGGAAGCGCCGCACGACGGCCGGCACAGTTGCGTCGGCCTCACTGCGCGCGGCCGCCACCCGCGCCTCACGCGTAGCCGGCGCGGCCACCCCCTGCCGCAGTTGGGCCCTGACGGACGGGTGCATGGGTGCGAGCGCTTCCAGCGACGCTTCTCTCCCGCTACCGGAGGGGGACGCCGAGTGGCGCGCCTCCACGGGACGCTCCTGGCCCGCCCTGGGCGTGAGTTCACGCTGGTGCCGTGGAGCGACTGGGCGCCGAGCTGGTCCCGCGGGCACGAGGACCTCCGCGGCAGGAGCACCACCGTCAACCACGCGCAGCCGAGGACGGCGCGAGCCCGCCGATCGTGCGGGACTCCCCGCTCCGGCGGTCGCCTCAAGGCCGGAAGCACCCGAGACCACTGACTGCGCGGACGCCCGGCCGCCCTCAATGGAAACCAGCCGCGGCCGCGGGGGCAGGGGAACGGCAAGAGCACTCATGACACCCTCCTAGAACACATGTTCGACGAACGCCTGTTCGATAGATTACCGGTAAGCGGCCGACACGTCCAGAGCACTTTCGAACACATGTTTGAGTGCTCGGATGATCGGCCGTAGGCTTACGGGACCAGGCCACCACAGGCCACCGACACGAATTCGGGCCCCTTATCCGGCACCCGCCCCCGCGGTCACCGGCAGCCCGGGAAACGAGGACAGGAGATGAGCGCAACCACCGGGCCGGAGAGCCGTCGCCGCTCGGACAAGGCCTCCGGCTCCGCCGACCTTTCCGCGCCCGTCGAGCCGGAGGCACTGCACACCCTGGACCCGCGCGCCCGCGCGGTCTACGAGTCCGTGTGCGAGGCGGTGGCCACCCAGGGCTACCCGCCCTCCATGCGTGAAATCGGCGCCCAGGTGGGCTTGACCAGCCCCTCTTCAGTCAAGCACCAGCTGGACAAGCTCGAACGCCTCGGCCTGGTGCGGCGCGATCCGAATCGGCCGCGCGCCCTGGAGGTCGTAGAGCCCACGGCTCAGCCCGCCCCCGCACCCGCGGGCTCCGACGCCGCACCGGAGCCGTCACTCCCGGTACTTCCGGGCGTTGCCGATGGCGAGGCCGTGGCCGTTCCCCTGGTGGGCCGCATCGCAGCCGGCTCACCAATCCTGGCCGAGCAAGAGGTTGAGGACGTAGTGGCGCTTCCACGTCGGCTTACCGGTGACGGCGAGCTATTCATGCTGGAGGTCCACGGTGACTCCATGATCGACGCAGCGATCTGCGACGGTGACTGGGTGGTTGTACGCGCCCAGCCCGATGCTGACAACGGTGATGTGGTGGCGGCGATGGTTGAGGACGTCGATGGCGCCTCCGCCACCGTCAAGGTGCTTTCACGCCGGGACGGGCACCAGTGGCTACTGCCACGCAATCCCGACTACGCCCCTATCCCAGGGGACGAGGCCACCATCATGGGCAAGGTTGTCACCGTGCTGCGAGCGCTCTAGGCCGCACACCGCCGCACCCTGCACGGCTCGATTGCGTCCGCCGTCGGCCGCGGCCCGCACAGCAACGTAGGAGGGGCCGACCCCATCGGGGCCGGCCCCTCCTGCACCCACCTTCCAGTGGCAGGATTCTGCTACGGCGCAATCGGCACTGTGATGCCTGTAGACGCGGCCCTCACTAGAGCGCCGCGCGCCTACTCAGTAGCCCAGCCCGCGCGCCACCTCGCGCAGCCGCTCGGCGGAGGCGGTCAGCCGGTCGCGCTCGTCGAGGGTCAGGGGCAGCTCCAGACGGCGTCCAGCACCCTCACGGCCGACGATCGTGGGAACCGCCATGCACACGTCGGAGATGCCGTGCCAGTTGTCCAGCAGCGGCGAAATGGTCAGCACCCGCTGCTCATCGTTGAGAATCGCCCCAATGATGCGGGAGACGGCCAGGCCGACGGCGTAGTTGGTGGCGCCCTTGCCCTCGATGATGCGGTAGGCGGAGCGGACCACGTCATGGGCGATGCGGTCGCGCTTGGCCTGGTCAAAAACTCCGCCGTCGAGAGTCTTGCCCCACTGGGTGATCGGCACGCCGCCGATCTCGGTGGAGGACCACAGGGCGACCTCGGAGTCGCCATGCTCACCGGCAATGTATCCGTGGATGTTCTGGGTTGCGGTGCCGGTCTCCAGGGAGACGAGGTACCGCATGCGAGCCGTGTCCAGGACGGTCCCGGAGCCGAAGATCTGGTTCTCAGGCAGCCCGGTGATCTTCTTGGCGCAATACGTGACCACATCAACCGGGTTGGCCACCATCAGGAAGATGGCGTTGGGAGCGACCTCTACCAGCTTGGGCAGGATCTTCTCCATGATGCCAACAGTGGCACCGGCAAGCTCCAGGCGGGACTGGCCGGGCTTCTGCTTGGCTCCGGCAGTGACAGCGATCACGTCCGCGTCGCGGCAGATCTCCGGGTCATCAGAGCCGGATACGGCGCCTGCGGAGGTGAACTGGATGCCCTGGGCGATGTCGAGGGCCTCGGCCTCGACCTTCTCCTTAACGATGTCCTGCAGGACAACCTCGCGGGCGACGCCCTTGGTGACGCACGCGTAGGCGAGCGTGGAGCCAACCGCGCCCGCACCGATGATGGCCACCTTAGAAGGACGGCCTGAGCGAGCCGTCGGGTACGAACCTTGAGCGCTGTTGGTAATCGTGGGGTCTGACACTGTGTTCCTCCGAATCTGAACGGTTGTCAGTTTGGTGAGCTGGCCCACCCAGGAGACAGAGTACGCGGTCGGGACCGGCGCCGCACGAGTACGGGGAAAATCTCCGGGCTTCACCTGCCGGCGGCCAGCCGCCCCAGCGCACCCAGGACGACGTCGCGGTCCCGGGTAGGCCACAGCGGCGGCATGGAGCGGGCCAGGAATGCCCCATAGCGCGCCGTACGCAGCCGGGGGTCCAATACGGCGACGACGCCGCGGTCGTCCGCCCGGCGTACCAACCGCCCCGCCCCCTGCGCCAGCAGCAAGGCGGCGTGCGTGGCCGAGACGGTCATGAAGCCGTTGCCGCCAGCTGCGGTGACGGCCTCGCTGCGCGCCTGGGCGACCGGGTCGTCTGGTCGGGGGAAGGGAATACGGTCGATCACCACCAGCCGGCAGGTGCGGCCGGGCACGTCCACGCCCTGCCACAGGGACAGGGTTCCCACCAGGCAGGCGTCCTCATCGGCGGCGAAGGCCTCCACCAGGGTGGGCAGCCGGTCCTCTCCCTGCGCGTACACGTTCAGCTCGGTGCGCTCGCGCAGCAGCGCCGCGGCGTCGTCAGCGGCCCGCCGGGAGGAGAACAGGCCGAGCATGCCGCCGCGACTGGCCTCGGCCAGCACCACCACCTCCTCCAGGGCCTCCTCGGAGATGCCCGCACCGGGGCGCGGCAGGTGGGTGGGGGTGTACAGGATGCCCTGGCGCGCGTAGTCGAAGGGGGTGCCGACGTCGAGCCCCTCCCAGTCGGCGTCGGCGAGCGTGAGCCCGAGGGCCGCAGCCATGGGGTTGAAGCTGCCGCCCAGGGCCAGGGTGGCGGAGGTGAGCACGGCGGCGCGGTCGGCGAGCAGTGTGTCGGCCACCGATCCGGCCACGTCGATGGGCGCCAGGGTCAGCCGCGGCGGATCGGCGCCCAGGCGCGGGCGCTCCACCCAGGCGACGTCGCGGCGTTGGGCCACCGAATCGGAGGTCATGCGCTCAACCACGTCGGTCATGTCGGCGACCGCCGTACGAGCCAGGGCCACTCCCCCGGCCTCGGCACCCGCCTGCCCGCCGCCCTGGCTCGCCGCGCGGGCGGCGTCGCGCACGTCGGTGAGCACCTGCCGGCAGGCGGCCTCCAACAGGGTGAGGGCGTCCGCGAGCGCCGGCGGCAGCCCTTCGGCCAGGCGCCCGTCGGGCAGTTCCGCCAGCGCCAGCTGCAGGGTCTGCCCCGCCTCCTCCAATTCGTTGACCAGCACGCCGGCGTGGCGGCGGGCGGTCGCGGCCACGCGCGCGACGGCTGCGGCGGACAGGCTGGCAGTGCCCTGGGAGCGCACCCGGTCGGCGAGCTCGTGGGCCTCGTCTACCACCAGCACCTCGTGCTCGGGCAGCACGCCGGGGTTGCCGGCCACGGCGATGCCAAGCATGGCGTGATTGGTGACCACCACGTCGGCCTCCGCGGCGGCGGCGCGGGCGAGCACGGGGAAGCACTCGTCGTGCAGGGGGCAACTCGTCCCCAGGCACTCGGCGGCGGCCACGGAGGCCTGCGCCCAGGCGCGGTCGGACACGCCGGGCACCAGGTCGTCGCGGTCCCCGGTGTCGGTCTGCTCGGCCCACTGCCGCAGCCGCACCACCTGCTCGCCGAGTGTCTGCTCGGCGCCCTCGCCGATGCGGGCACGGGGCGTGGCCGCGGCAGCGGAGAAGAGGGTGTCGGCGTCGTCGTCGGGGTAGCCGCCGGCCAGGCGGTGGCGGCACAGGTAGTTCTGCCAGCCCTTGAGCAGGGCGACGGAGGGCCGTACGCCGGTGGTGCGCTCGACGGCGTCGGCGGCCAGTGGGGCGTCCTTGGTGAGCACCTGGCGCTGCAGGGCGAGGGTGGCGGTGGACACGACCGTGCGCTCTCCGGCGTCAACGGCGTGCACCATGGCGGGCACCAGGTAGGCCAGCGACTTGCCGGTGCCGGTGCCGGCCTGGACGAGCAGGTGCCCGCCGGTCTCCATGGCGTGGGATACGCGCGCCGTCATCTCGGTCTGGCCCTCGCGCGGGCTGCCGCCGAGTGCGGTCACGGCGGCGTCCAGCGCGGCCCGGGTACGTGCCTGCTCCGCCGTCGCGCCCGACTCGCCCGGGGCGGCCGCGGGGGTGCGGGCAGTTGCGGCGTCGGCGTCCTTATTCGCCCGGCCCACCGGGGCAGGCGCACTCATTTCGCGCACGGGCTCACCCGGCGGCGGGTCCGGCAACATCGACGGCGGCCAGCTCGGCCGCCAGGGCGGCGTCCACGCGGGCGACCACATGCGTGCCGGCCTCGACGTACTCGACGGCGGTGATGTCGCCGTCGGCGTGCACCCGGGAGACCAGCTCCCCGCGCGAGTACGGGATCACGACGTCCACGGCCACGTCCGGGCGCGGCAGCATGGCCTCGATGCGGTCGCGCAGCTCCGCCAGCCCCTGGCCCGTGCGAGCGGAGACGACGACGGCGCCGGGCAGGCGGGTGCGCAGGGCGGCCAGGGTGACCGGGTCGGCCAGGTCCGCCTTGTTCAGCGCGATCAGTTCGGGCACGTCCAGGGCGCCGGGGATGTCGGCCAGGACGGCGTGGACGGCGGCGATCTGCCCGAGCGGGTCGGGGTGGGCGGCGTCGACCACGTGCAGCAGCACGTCCGCCTCGGCGACCTCCTCCAGGGTGGAGCGGAAGGCCTCGATCAGCTCGTGCGGCAGGCTGCGCACGAAGCCGACCGTGTCGGTGAGGGTGTAGATGCGCCCGTCGGCGGCCTCGGCCTTGCGGACGGTGGGGTCCAGGGTGGCGAACAGGGCGTTCTGCACCATGATGTCGGCGCCGGTCAGGCGGTTCATTAGGGAGGACTTGCCGGCGTTGGTGTAGCCGGCGATCGCGACCGAGGGGATGGGGCCGCGGCGCCGCGAGCCGCGCTTGACCTCGCGGGAGGGCGCCATGGCGCGGATCTCGCGGCGAAGCTTGGCCATGCGCTGGCGGATGCGGCGGCGGTCCAGTTCGATCTTGGTCTCGCCGGGCCCGCGCGAGCCGATGCCCTGACCGCCGGCGACCCGTCCGCCGGCCTGCCGGGACATGGACTCGCCCCAGCCACGCAGGCGCGGCAGCAGGTACTCCAGCTGCGCCAGCTCCACCTGGGCCTTGCCCTCACGGGACTTAGCGTGCTGGGCGAAGATGTCCAGGATCAGGGCGGTGCGGTCCACGACCTTGGCGTCCACCACGTCCTCCAGCGCACGCCGCTGGGAAGGCGCAAGCTCGCCGTCGACGACGACCGTGTCCGCGCCGGAGTCGGCGACCATCTGAGCCAGCTCCTTGGCCTTACCAGACCCGAGGTAGGTGGCCGGATCGGGGTGGTCGCGGCGCTGGATGAGCGCATCAACCACTTCACTTCCGGCGGTCTCAGCCAGAGCGGCGAGTTCGCGCAGGGAGGTCTCGGCATCCTGGGCGGCAGTGGTGTACGCGGCGCCGCTGACCACCGGAGCGCCGAGGGCGGCGTGGGTGCCGGCGTTGGGGTGGGCGCTCGCATTGGCGTACGCGACAACCGCACCGGACTGGGGCAGTTCGAGGCCGACGAGGATGACGCGCTCGAGACGAACCTGCCGGTACTCAACCTCGCTGATGTCCTCCTTATCGGTGGACAGTCCCGCCACGCGGCGGGTGCCGGCGCGGGCCTCGCGTTCCAGGGCGCCGGCGTCGGACTCGTGGTACTGCCGGTGCCCGGCGGTGGAGGCCAGGGCGGTGCCGGCGCGGGAGCGGACCCGGGAGGCGAGCGCCGCGGCGGGGTCGGTGTCGCCAAGAAGACCGGCGTCGTTGTCGGCGGTGACAGTGCCGTCGGCGCTGTCAGTGACGGCGGGGAGGGCGTGGTCGGTGGAGTGGCTGTGATGCTGCGTGTTTTCCATGCGGGTTCAGATCCTACTGCCCACCCTCCGCCTTGCCGAGCGCCCGCGGGCCCCGTTCGCCGTAGGCGGTCGCACCGGCCGCAGCCGCGCCGATACGCTCAGGCGGTGAGCTCCCGCGAGTCCGACATGCCGCAGGCCGACGCCGTCGCCTCGGCCGACAGCCCCGCCGCGGCTGATTCCGCCTCCTTCACAGGCTCCGCCGCGGTCCCGGGGGCGCCGCCGCCCCCGCCGCCGTCGCTGCGCGCCCTGGCGACCACGCCGGTGGGGCGCCTGGCCACAGCGATGCTGGTAGTGGAGCTGCTGGCCGGCATGCAGACCTACATCAACCAGACGGTGCTGCCGCTGGTGGCCACGGACCTGGGCGCCCGCGCCCACTACGGGCTGGTGACGGCCGCCGCCATGGTACCAACCTTCCTGACCATGCCGCTGGGCGGCACCATGCTCGCCCGCTGGCGGGCCGACCGGCTGATGACGACGCTCACCGCCGTGCTGGTGGCGGGGGCCGTCACCGGGGCGCTGGCCCCGGGCGTGGGGGTGTACGTGGCCGGCGAGGTGCTGCGCGGTCTGGCCGCCGGGGCACTCGCGACGGTGAGCATGGGCGTGCTGGTGGCGGGGCTGCCGGAGGCGTGGCGGCGGCTGTTCCTGGCGGCCGGCTCGGCCACCTGGATCGTGTCCTCCGTCCTCGGCCCGGGATATGCGGCTGCGGTCTCCGAGGCCTGGGGATGGCGGTGGGCGCTGGTCGCCTACGTGCCGCTCCTGGTAGCGGCCAGGCTGGTGATGGCACGTGCGATCCGGGGCCTGCATGTGGACGACGACGAGGCCCGTCCCCCGCTGGTGCCGGCGCTGGCAATGGCGGCCGGGGTGGCTGGGATCGGTGCGGTGCCGGCGGCGTCGGCATGGTTCGTGCCCGTCGGGGCGGCCGGACTGGCGGCGGTGACGTGGGCCTGCGCCCGGGTGTTCCCCGCCGGGACCATGCGCCTGGCGCCGGGACGGCCCGCGGCGCTGGCCATGCTCGCCTGGCTGTGCGCCGCCTATTTCACGCTGGACTACCTGGTCTCACCCGCCGCCCACGACGTGCTCGGACTGGGGCCGAATGCAGTCGGCTGGGCCCTGACCTGCGCGGGGCTGGCCTGGTCGTCAATCGCCATCTGGACGGCGGCGCACCCTGCCCGCGCCCCGCGCCGCTTCCGGATGCGGATCGGCATGGGGGCAGCGTGCTTCGCTATCGGCGGGACGCTCATGACCCTCGCCTTCGCCGACATTGCGCCCTGGTGGTGCCTGCACGTGGGCTTCGCCACTGCCGGGACCGGGATGGGGCTGACGAATCAGGACACGATGATCCGCTGCGTGACCGCCCCAGAGGACTTGGGCGGAGCGCCGGACGGCATCTCCGAGGCACGCATCGCCACCTCCGTGACTGTGGCGAATGCCGCCGGCGCAGCCACCCTGGGAACCCTGGCGACCACTTTCGTAGCGCCGTCGGCAGCGGGCGTGCAGGCGGACCTGCTGGTGCCGACCACGGCGGCGCTCACCGTGGCGCTTGCTGTCACCCCGCTGCTCGCTCGCAGGGCGGCCTGAGCGGCGCCTGCAACTGCCCGGGACTACTCGCGCCCGGCCCGGTAGTGTCGGGCGGGTGAGCGAGCAGCACTACTTCACCGCCTCCCCCGACTCCCCCGCCGAGGAGCGGCGGCACCACTTCGTCATCCGTGGCACCGAGCACGACGTGACCACCGCGTCCGGCGTGTTCTCCGCCGACCGGCTGGACCTGGGCACGCGAGTACTGCTGCGGCAGGCGCCGCAGCCGCCGCAGACGGGCACCTTCCTGGACCTGGGCTGTGGCTGGGGACCACTGACCCTGGCCCTGGCGGACGCCGCCCCGCAGGCCACCGTGCTGGCCACGGATGTCAACGAGCGCGCCGTGGAGCTCACCGGCCGGAACGCCGCCGACGCCGGGCACAGCCGTGTGCGGGCCGTGCTCGCCGACGCGCTGCTGGAGGAGCTGCGCAGCTCCGGCACCCGGTTGGACCTGATCTGGTCCAACCCGCCGATGCGGATCGGCAAGCCCGCGCTGCACGCGATGCTGGCGGACTGGCTGAGGCTGCTCGCGGACGACGGCGAGGCCTGGCTCGTGGTGCAGAAGAACCTCGGTGCGGACTCGCTGGCCAAGTGGCTGGGCGACCAGGGCTGGAAGGTCGAGCGCGAGGCCTCCTCGAAGGGCTACCGCGTCCTGCGCGTAACCCGCTGACCCCACCACCCCTGCCCCGCCCCTCGCCGAGACCGGCACTAGTAACACACCGAGACCGGTCGAAATCGCTCGCCGCGACCGGCCGCTAATCAGGCCCCACCGCTCCCTCACTCCCACATTGCGCCAGTAGGAGCCGTGTTCGTGATCGCCGGACAGGGTTGCCGCGCATCGTCTCAGGGGTATAGTTACTTCCGGTTTTGAACACTCATCGGAGAGGCTGAGGGGCGGACATGACCGAGTCATTCCCGTTGCAACCGTCGCCCGGCGCGGTCCTCACGGGCCAGGCGGCCGCACAACAGCTAACGACCATGGGGCTCGATGCAGACCTCCTGGCCGAGGCGTGTCACGAGGGTCTTCAGGCCGCCATCAACCAACACACGCCATTCGATCCGGTTATTGCCTTCGGCTTTGAGCACTGGGCGAAGACCGTCAGCGCTGTACGTAAGTATCTGGACAGCCTCGGCTGGCGGGCCCACGACCGCGCCAATGCGCCCCGCTCGGTTAGCCCTAACAAGGATCTGACCGCCATTGCCGCTATGGGAGGGAACGCCAACACCGGAAACCCGGACAAACGGCCCGCCAACGCGAGAAGCAAGGGCACTGTCTTCCGCGACGAAGTTGACGACAATGCCGCCCTCTCGCACATTCAGCTTGCCCACCAGCCCGCCCTCGACTTATCCGAAGGCGTAACAACCGCTGATGCCGCCGTGGCCCGGGGTATTCCACTACACACCTGGATACTGTTGTATTTCTGGGATCGCACTGAGAACGTGCTTCGCTGCGAACTCTCGCTTCCCGTCGCATGCGACGACGGCATCATCACGCAATGGCATACCCGCATCATTCTGCCGGAAGCACCACTGGAGCCCGCTGGTCTCGAGGCCATCCCACAGCGAGGGCCCACCGACGACGTCGACTTCGACGTGGTGGCGCTGTAAGGCCCACCCCAGTGGCATCGACTCAATCACGACATGTCCATCCACCCCACACGTGTCACAATCGCCCGCGAACGCGGCGGATTGTCCCGGCTAGACCTGGCCACCGCCGTCGGCGTGAGCACTCGTACTCTCGCAAACTGGGAAGACAGCGGCGCGCCCGACACCAGGGCCGACGCGCTCTCAACTGCCACCGCACAACCCGTGGCATTCTTCCAGACTAGTCCGGCCGCTGCGGTGACCGATGATCTGATATTCTTCAGAACGCGCCGCCGTACGAGCGCAGCTCTCCTACACCGGGCCACCGCCCTCGGGGCTCTGGGAATGGAAATGTTCAACGAGATGAGCCGGCGACTTGGCCTGCCTGTGCTTGCGCTGCCGGAACTCGATCCGAGCCTGTCCCCTCAAGCGGCGGCTGAGGCGGTGCGCCGACAATGGGCCTTAGGCGACTTCCCACTGCCGAACCTCGTACAGCTTGTTGAGTCGCATGGCATTCGGGTGCTGGGGATCCCGGCGGCCGAGCAGGACGTCGACGCCTTCAGTTTCTGGGGTCAAGATGCACGCCCATACGTGTTCCTCGCCCGCCGGAAGACGCCGGAGCGGTCCCGCTTTGATCTCGCCCACGAGCTCGGACATCTCCTGATGCACTCCAGCACAAAGACCGACGCCGCCACAGACCGGGAGTTGGAACGGGAGGCCAACGTCTTCGCAGCAACGCTCTTGCTCCCGCCCGATTCCGTACGCGCTATGATGCCCTCCGCCCCACCGCTGGACGCAGTTGTTGCGCTCGCCCGTCATTTCGGCACTTCCGCCGTCGCCGCGGCACACTCAGTCCACGACGTCGGAAGAGCTTCTGATTGGGGACACCGCCAACTCATGGCCGAACTCACCCGCCGCGGTTTTGAAACCGGTGAGCCCGGCAGCTCACTCCCCTATGAGCGCTCACGGATCCATGACGCCCTGGTGAAACATCTGCGCCAGTCTCGGATAACGACGACTGCCTGGGCGCGCGCCATCGGCCAGCGCCCCGACGATGTCGCGGCCTTTACCCTCGGACAAGCGCTGTCAGTCGCACCCTAAGCCCTGATCTGCCCGCGCCCAAACGCGGAACCCATCTACAGTCCCATGACCTCCCCGCGCAGGAAGGTGACCGCCGTGCCCGCGAGCATGCACCGCTCACCGTCGACTGCGCAGCGCACAGGCGAGGAAGGCCATCTCGTGCCGGCCCTCGTTTCGGCGCACGGTCAGGCGGACGCTGGGTTACCGGCGCAGGGACAATCGGCGAAGGCGTCGACGCTCGTGGGCCGGAATCCAGCGACGGCTACCGGCCGCGCTCTCGCACGGTTCCCGTGGGGACGACGGCGATCCCGCGACGACGTAGTGCGGCGGCCAGCACTCCGCAGCCCTGCTTGAGCTCGCCGCTATGAGTGCCGTCGTAGATGGTGCGCACGCCGCATGCGGGGCTGCGCTCCTGCAACACCGCAGCTGGACATCCCATATGTGCCGCTACCGCGGCGGCCGCATTGGCACCCTGAATGAATGCATCGGTGACGTCCTCGCCGTCGCGGGTGATCACCCGGGCGTGCCCGTCGAGAACATCCTCACCGTCACCGCCGACGATCTCGGCAGGCGACCGCGGGATGGGCAGACCGCCCATCAGCTCGGCGCACAGCGGCAGGGCGAGTCCCTCGGCAGCCAGGCCAGCGATGTCGCGATCGGGCTTCGCACCGCCGTCGTACCGGCACTTGAAGCCGGCCAAACAGGCGCTTACGAGCAGCGGGCCGCCCTGAACGGAAGAATTCACGGTGACTAGCCTAGTGGCCCGTGGAAGTTCGACGTCGAGCGCGCCACGGCCCGAGGCGGAAGCCGGATGGCGGGCTATCATCATTGTGGTAACGACTCGTTTTGTTCTTCATGTCTCTCAAGCCGACCGTTGGCCAGCCGCACTATGCAACCGCGCCAATATGACCGAACTCGGCTTCGCTGAGGCCATCACGGTAATGGTCAATGGAACGGCGATTTACGCGATTCAGGGCGCCAACGACTGGACTTCCGCAATGGAACGAGCCGCTGCCGCCGGCGGCACCTTCGAGGTTTGCTCACGTTCGGTTGCCAACCACTCTCTTCCGGTTGAGAGCCTGCCACCCTGGTTCCGTGTCGTACCGGCAGCGATACCAGCCATAGCGGAACACGTCCGCACCGGGGCGACCTATATCAAGCCCTAGCACCCTTGGCAGGCACGATGGCCGCTGACCCGCTTGAGCCGGTCTCGGTGCGTTACAAGTGCCGGTCTCGGTGCGTTACAAGTGCCGGTCTCGGTGCGTTACAAGTGCCGGTCTCGGCGATTAAGCAAGCGGGGCGGCGCCGGAGAACCGGCACCGCCCCGCCCTGCGGAATTTCACCCGATCCGGTAAGACCGGCGCGCGCCTACGCCGAGTGCGGAGATGCGGGCGCCTTGCGGGAGGTCAGCACCTGGTCGACGATGCCGTACTCCTTGGCGGCCGCAGCCGTCAGGATCGTGTCACGCTCGAGATCGGCGTGTACCTTCTCCACCGGCTGACCGGTGTGAGACGCCAGGGTCTCCTCCAGCCACGTGCGCATGCGATCGATCTCGTTGGCAATGATCTCGATGTCACTGGCCTGGCCCTGCACGCCCTCCATGGCGGGCTGGTGGATGAGCACGCGCGCGTTGGGCAGCGCCAGGCGCTTGCCGGGCGAGCCCGCGGCCAGCAGCACGGCGGCCGCGGAGGCGGCCTGCCCCAGGCAGACGGTCTGCAGCTGCGGCTTGATGTACTGCATGGTGTCGTAGATGGCCGTCAGCGCCGTGAAGGAGCCGCCGGGGCTGTTGATGTACATGGTGATCAGGCCGTCGGGGTCCTGCGACTCCAGGACCAGCAGCTGGGCCATGATGTCGTCGGCGGAGGCATCGTCGACCTGCACGCCCATGAAGACGATCCGGTCCTCGAACAGCTTGGCGTATGGGTCCTGCCGCTTGAAGCCATAGGCGGTGCGCTCCTCGAACTGGGGCAGCACGTAGCGGGCCTGCGGCAGCGACTGCGGGTTAATGCCCGCAGCCTCGACCTGCCTGGCAACGGCGTCGAAGTAATGGCGAGAGCTCGTCATGTCAGTTCTCTCCGTTCTGGGTGCCGATCTCGCGGCTGGAGCTCACGATGTGGTCAACAAAGCCGTAGTCCAGGGCCTCCTGCGCGGAGAACCAGTGGTCGCGGTCGGAGTCGCGGATGATCTCCTCAACCGTGTGTCCGGTGTTCGCGGCAGTGATCTCGGACAGCTCCTGCTTCATCTTGATGATCAGGTCGGCGTTGATGCGAATATCGGTGGCCGACCCGCCCGCACCGCCGGAGGGCTGGTGCATGAGCACCCGGGTGTGCGGCGTGATGTAGCGCTTGCCCCGCGCACCGGAGGAGAGCAGGAACTGCCCCATAGAGGCGGCCAGGCCGGTGGCGACCGTGACGACATCTGGCTGGACGTACTGCATGGTGTCGTAGATGGCCATGCCGGCGGTGACGGAGCCACCCGGGGAATTGATGTAGAGGTAGATGTCCCGCTCGGGGTCCTCGGCGGCCAGCAGCAGCATCTGCGCGCAGATGGCGTTGGCGTTGTCGTCGCGCACCTCAGAGCCGAGCCAGATGATGCGTTCCTTGAGCAGGCGGTTGTAGATGGAGTCGGTCAGGCCCAGGCCCGTACCGGATCCGTCGGCGGCGGCCGGAGTGATGGCCGCCGGGGGCGTGTGGAGCTCGCTCACGTCAGTCCTTCCGTGTTCGGTGATGCCAACGCTAACCCGCCACTCGCCCAGCGCATGCCCAGGATCGGAGGCTTTTCGCTTACGGCCCACACAACGACGGCGCGGATCGCCACTTCGCCCCGCCACGGACGGAACCCGACCAGCCGCAGTGTGCCCGAGGCCACCGGCTCGCCGCCCCGCGATGCGAGTAGCCTCGGCTACAGGATTTGAAACGGCTCTACCGGGGATAAATGCTCCCGTCCGCGAGCGCGTCGAGTCCCAACATGCACGTGTAAGCCGAGGAAGGAAAACCGCCATGCCCACCACGCCCGTCTCCGAGTCCCTGTTCCGCCTCGGCCTGAATGAGGCCCTGCCGGTCAGCGAGGAGGCGACGACCTCCCGCGTGGTGGTCAACAACGCCGTCCTGCGCACCGTCATCTTCACCTTCGACGCCGGCCAGCTGCTCACCGAGCACGCCTCCACCAAGGCGGTGGTGGTCACGCTGCTGGAGGGCGAGATGGACTTCACCGTGGCCGGGCGCACCGAGCGCATGCGCGCCGGCGACGTCATCTACCTGGCCCCGAACGACCGCCACGCCCTGACCGCCGTCACCCCTTGCCGGATGCAACTGGTGATGGTGGAGCTCGATGATCGGAGCAGCAGGAACTAACCACCCAACCCGGCTCTTGGGGTTTGCGGGTGCAGTGGTTCGCACCCAGGGCGCCCGGGCGCACACGCACGG
>NZ_PIZC01000013.1:41391-56318 GCF_019325145.1 Actinomyces sp. 594 | reverse complement strand
GTCCGCGCCTTATGGCGCGGACCCCCCTCTACGCGTTATGTGCAGACGTCACTCGGCGTCGTCGGCGCTTTCCGCGGAGGAGCCGGAGTCGGCGGACTCGTCCGCATCGGCAGGGGAAACGACGACCTCGTCCGCCGCCTCATCTGCCTGGTTGGCAGCAGCCTCAGCTGCGGCGGCCGCATTGGCCTCGGCGTCGAGCTCGTCGGAGCCGATGAACTCGGTCAGGTCCACGGTCTGGCCATTGGAGTCCTTCACCGTCACCTGACGCAGCCCCATCGCCAGGGACTTATTGCGGGCAACCTCTGAAACGAAGGCTGGAATCTGGCCGGCCTGCTGGGCGCCCTGCATGAACTGTGCGGGCTCCATGCCATACTGCTGGGCGGTCTGCATGAGGAACTCCAGCAGCTCGTCCTGGGTGACGGACACGTCCAGCGACTCGGCCAGCACGTCCAGCAGGATCTGATCGCGCACCCCGGAGGTGACGTCGTCGCGGATCTCGTCGGCGTGCGGATCGCCCTCGGGCTTGCCCTCGGCCTGGAGATGCTGCTTGATCTCATCCTCAACCACGGACTCCGGCACATCGAAGCTGACCGCCTCGCGCAGGCGCTCCAGCAGGGCATCGCGGGCGGCAATCGCCTGGTCCCCGGTCTTGCGCTCGGCCGCCTGGCGGCGCAGGTCCTCGCGCAGCTCGTCAACGGTGTCGAACTCGGAGGCCATCTGGGCGAACTCGTCGTCTACCTCCGGCAGCTCGCGCTCCTTGACAGCGGTCGCGGTGACGGTCACCTCAGCCTCCTCACCCGCGTGCTCACCGCCTGCGAGCTTGGTGGTGAAGGTGGTGGAGCCGTCGGTCTTCAAGCCGGTCAGTGCGTCATCCAGGCCCTCAAGCATGTTGCCCTTACCGATCTCGTAGGACACGCCGGACACGGAGTCGACCTCCTCGCCTTCGATGACGGCCTTGAGGTCAATGGTGACGAAGTCGCCGGTCTTGGCGGCACGCTTGACGGACTTCAACGAGCCGAAGCGAGCCCGCAGGTTGTCCAGCTCGCTGTCCACATCGGCGTCGGTGATCTCGACGGCGTCCACCGTCACGTCCAGCTCGCCCAGCTCGGGCAGCTCGAACTCGGGGCGCACGGTGACCTCGGCGGTGAAGACCAGCTGACCTCCCTGGGGGCCGGTCACGTTGACGAGCTCGGTGACCTCAATGTCCGGCTGGCTCAGGGGCACGCGTCCGGACTCGTTGATGGCGTCCCGGTAGAAGTCGGGCAGCTTGTTGTTGACGGCCTCCTGGATGACGGAGGCGCGGCCCACACGCTGGTCAATGATGCGCGGCGGGACGTGCCCGCGACGGAACCCCGGGATCTGAACCTGTGAGCCGATCTCCTTGTAGGCGGCGTCGAGGCTCGGCCCCAGCTCCTCGTAGGGGACCTCCACGGTCAGCTTGATGCGCGCGGGGTCAAGGTTCTCGACGGTACTTTTCACGGGGTTCTACTCCGAATGCTTGGATGCGGCTGGTGGCGCGGGACCGGAAGGGTCCCTGCGGACGCCCTGGTGCGGCGTCAATTCCGGGCCATCCTAGGGCACGGCCGCGGCCAGGTGACAAATGAGCCCACCCACAGCAGGCGGGAACTGCTCACATTCACGCCGGGCGCTGGCCGTGCCACCGCACCTCACGCCCCTGGACGACAGGCACGCTACGCCCGCCTACCACCTTGGCAAGCACACCGGCCGGGACGACGGCGACCTCCCGCACCCCTGCCACCGTGCGCTCATGTACCGTGCGGGCCTCGGCGTCGTCGGCCCCGGTGAAGCGGATCGTGACGCGCGGCTGGCCGCGCACGACGTCGACCTGGAAGGCCTCCAGCGTGGTCGACGCGGTCACGGCAGCGCGGGCGGCGGACTCCACCTCCTGCGGACCGTGGCCGGGCAGCAGGTTGGTGACCGTGAGGATGGTGCGATATGAGGGCATGCGGTCAGCCTATGGCGCGGGCCGCCGCCGTTGCGCGCGCCCGAGTCAGGCCTTCACCCAGCCGCGGCGCAGTGCCAGTGCGTGCCCGGCGTAGCACAGGGCCACGAAGGGCACGGTCCAGTACAGGGCGGAGCGCTGGCCGGGGTCGAAGACGATCAGGATGCAGGATGCGGCCGAGCCGATGAAGGCCGCCAGCGGCACCCACGGGTAGCCGGGGGTGCGGTAGCCGAGCTCGGCGGGGCTGTGCCCGGCGTCGATCCAGCGGCGTCGGAAGACGAACTGGCAGGCAGCGATCGCCATCCACACAATCACTACCGCGAGCCCGGAAATGGACACCAGCACCAGGTAGACGGTGTCGGCGGCCACCACGGAGCTGAGCAGAGCCAGCAGTCCGCCCAACATGGACAGAGCCAGCGCCACCACGGGCACGCCCCGCATGTTGGTGCGGGCGACGATCTCCGGCACGGTCCCCTCGTTGGCCAGCGACCACAGCATGCGGGTGGAGGCGAACAAACCGGAGTTTGCGGCGGACAGGATCGCGGTGACGATCACGATGTTCATGATGTCGCCCGCGTGGGGCACGCCGATCATGTCCAGCACCGTGACGAAGGGCGAGTTGTCCACACCAGCGTCCCGCCAGGGAATGAAGGCGGCCATGACCACGATCGAGCCGATGAAGAACACGGTCAAGCGCACCAGGGTGGTGCGGATGGCGCGGGGGATGTTGCGGCCGGGGTCAGCGGTCTCCCCCGCGGCTACACCAATCAGCTCGGTGCCGGAGAAGGCGAAGTTGACCGTCAGCATGGTGGTTAGCACCGCCCCGAAGCCGTTGGGGAAGGCTCCGTCGCGCATGAAGTTGCTCAGCCCCGGAGAGGAGGAGCCATCGGACATGGGGATGACGCCGATGATCGCCAAGCCGCCGAGCACGATGAAGGCAATAATGGCGAAGACCTTCACCCCCGCCAGCCAGGACTCGGCCTCGGCGAATACCCGCACCGAGAACACGTTGGTGGCGAAGACCACCACAATGAAGATCGCCGACCACATCCACACCGGCGTGGCGGGGAACCAGTGCCGCATGATGGCGCCGGCTGCGGTGAACTCCGAGCCCAGCGCGATGGTCCAGGTCAGCCAGTACAGCACCGCCACCACGAACCCGGTGCCGGGACCGATCAGCTCCTTGGCGTACACGTGGAAGGCACCGGTCCAGGGCATGGCCACGCTCAGCTCACCCAGGCACAGCATGACCAGGTAGACCAGCAGCGCGCCGACGGCGTAGGCGATCACGGTTCCCAGCGGGCCGGCCTGGCTGATGGTGTAGCCGGAGGAGACGAAAAGGCCTGTGCCGATGACCCCGCCGAAGGAGATCATCGTCAGGTGGCGCGAGCTCATCTTGCGCTGCAGGCGGTCGTGGTTGCGTGCCGACTCAGCGTCGGTCGGCGGCGCCTCGGGCGGCGTCCAGGCCGCGGAATGCGATGGCGGGGGTAGTGGTGATGAAGGCGGCGGTGGGGATGAGGCTGCCGGTCCGGGAGGATCGGCGACGGTGTCGGGTTCGAGTGCCATGGGGGCTTCCTGAGAGAGGTCCGGGCAGGTGCGTCTGGTCTTCCCGGCTAGGGTGGGTATGCCGTCGGCGTGCGGCGGCCGCGAACAGGGTCGGGAGGGAATCGATATGAGCGACGCACTAACGAGACTACTGGCCAGGCGGGGGACGATCGTCCTTGACGGCGCGATGGCCACCGAGCTGGAGAAGCGGGGCGTGGACACCTCCGGGCCGTTGTGGTCCGCGCTGGCCATGCGCGACGCACCCGACGCGGTCCTGGACGTGCACCGCGCCTACTTCGCCGCCGGCGCCGACGTGGCCACGACCAACACCTACCAGGCGAATCTGGACGCCTACCGGCGCGCGGGCCTGAGCGAGGACGAGGCCGAGGGCATGGTGCGCCAGGCGGTGCGGCTGGCGCGCCGGGCCCGCGACGAGCACGCGGCGGCCACCGGGGGCCACGGCCTGGTAGCGGGTTCGGTGGGGCCCTACGGCGCCTATCTGGCCGACGGCAGCGAGTACACCGGCGCCTACACGCGCACGGATGAGGACTTTCGCGCCTTCCACCGCCCGCGGCTGCGGCTGCTGACTCAGGCGGGCGCGGACGTGCTGGCCCTGGAGACAATGCCGCAGGGACCGGAGATCCGCGCACTGCTGGGGCTGCTGCCCGAAGTGGCTCCGGGCGTGCCCGCGTGGCTGTCGCTGTCGGTGCGCGACGACGGCGCAGCCCTGCGCGACGGCACGCCACTGGAGGACGTGGCGGCCTGGGCGCGGGAAACCCCGCAACTACGGCTGCTGGGGGTCAACTGCACTCGCCCGGAGACTGCGACGACGGCGCTGAGCCTGCTCGGCGGCCTCAGCAGTGTGCCGCTGGTCGTCTACCCGAACTCGGGTGAGGAGTATGACGCCGAGGCCAAGACATGGTCCACCGGCAGCGGCGGTACGGGGCACGGAGACGACCTGCTGGCCAGCAAACTGCCTGCCTGGGAGGCGCTGGGAGCCCGTGCCGTCGGCGGCTGCTGCCGCACCACCCCGGCCCAGATCCGGGCGCTGGCGGCCGCGGTGGGAGAGCCGACGGCGTAGAAGCCTGAGAACGTCGGGGGAAGCGCGCTCCGAGGTCCGGGGGACGCGGCCCGAAGACCACGGCAACCCCGGTCGGCAACGTGATCCCCTGCCCCGTACCCGCGGTGCCTGGTGCGACACCTTTGCACGGCGACGATTACCACTGCCGCACCCGTGACCCGTGCCCGCGGTGCCTGTTGCGACGCTTTGCACCCTGCTACGACGCTTTGCACCCTGGTGTGCGGCAAATACCCGTACACCAGGGTGCAAAAGCTCGTACTAAGAGACGAAAGCTCGTAGCAGACAGCCTAGGCGCCTCAACGCGAGGACCATGACGCCACTACCGAGCTAGCTGCCGCCAGACGATTACGTACACCGCACACAGCGCGATGGTGCCGAGGTATCCCAGGAAGGCCAGCACGTGCGCCTTGCGCAGGTGGTGAATGTTGGACGTGGTCTGCCCCGGGGGCGGGAGTAGCCCAGCCAGGAGCGCAAACATGGCGGAGCCGGCACCAATGAAAAGTCCCACGGGAGGGACCAGGGAGCCGATTCCAGCGGGCAGGACGAGCACGCAGCCCAGCGGCAGCAGGAATGCGCTCCACCCGATGCAGGCGCGAGTATGCCCCTTGTCAAAGGCGTCGGATGACAACAGTATGCAGGCGAACATCAGCGCGACCGCTACGAGGCTGACCGGCTTCCCAATGATGAACAGCGGCTCGCCCTGTTCATCCCGCAATGCGTCAGACGACGTTGCATAGGTCGCCACCACGATCGCTACGTAGACCACTGCAACCCCGACGTAGATCAGCGCAGCCCCGGCGCCCGCCCGGCGAAGCCGGTGCAGCCCCGTGCCGTGGCGCTTGTCGCCGCGCAGTACGCCCATTGCGAGTGCATCGAAGCTGCCCAGGGCACCCACCAGCACACCGATCGGCAGCGCGGCGGGGTTGTGCCGGTTCAGCACCCCACAGGTGAAGCCGGCGATCAGCGGCACGCCGGACAGCGCCACGCCCATCGCGCGTCGTCTACCCTGCAGCAGTTCAATGCAGGCGAAGGCAGCCGCGACGCCGACAACGATCAACAGGCCCGACAACACGGTGACGACTGTATGCGATCACCCGGCAAAGCAGAGCCTGGAGAACCCGCCGCGGCACCGGACAGCCGCCCGCGGTGCCTGGTGCGACGCTTTGCATCCTGCTACGACGCTTTGCACCCTGGTGCGCGGCAAATACCCGTACACCAGGGTGCAAAAGCTCGTACTAGGAGACAAGAGCTCGTAGCAGACGCGACGTAGACGCGAGGACGCCTCACGAGCGAGCTCGCGGGCGTCCTCGTCGTCGGGGTATTCGGCCTGACGGCCTCTTACTCCCTCCTCTGCGAAGGTCTCATGAGCAAGCTCATGGACCTTCTTATCGTCGGGGTGGCGGGATTTGAACCCACGATCTCCTGCACCCAAAGCAGGCGCGCTACCAAGCTGCGCCACACCCCGTGTAAACGCCTGCGACCGCCACCGGAGTCCGGGGCGGCCGCACGTTCACCGAGCGGGTGACGGGAATCGAACCCGCGCCATCTGCTTGGAAGGCAGAGGCTCTACCATTGAGCTACACCCGCATGGGACGGACCCTGGCCCGCCGCTACTGCATCGTCACCGACATAGCCGGGACGTCAGGAATTTACTGCCCTTATCAGTCCTCGAGGAGGCCGGTCCGGTAGGCCTTCGACAGCCGTCCGGGCACCGCGATCTTACGACCACCGACACGAACCGTCTGGAGCTCAGGCAGCTTGGCCTTCCACTGCGAACGACGGTTACGGGTGTTGCTGCGGGACATCTTCCGCTTCGGCACTGCCATGCGCCCGCTCCTCTCAAACTCGTGGGGCTGCCCGCTCACGGGCAACCCGAAGGATAGTTGACCAGGGGTCACCCTAGCGGCTCGACCGGAGTCCATTCCAGCCAGCCTGCGCCGTAAGACGTGTGAGATCAGTCCCGTCCAGCTGGCGGTGGCCACAGCTCCACGGCGCTCGCAGCTCCCCCGGGCTATACATAGAGCCATGACCGCCCCACCGCCCTCCCCTGCCGCTGGCGCCGCCATTGTCACGCCGGCACGCGGCGAGCAGCCGGAGATCGACCTGGAGGTCAAGCGCTCCCACTTCCTAGGGCGCGCCGCCCGCACCGACGACGAGGCGGCCGCCCGTGCCTTCATCGCTTCCGTCCGCTCCCGCTACCCCGACGCCCGCCACCACTGCAGCGCCTTCGTCGTCTGCGTGCCCGGGGCGCAGCCGATTGAACGCTCCAGCGACGACGGCGAGCCCTCCGGCACGGCGGGGCAGCCGATGCTGGATGTGCTGCGCGGCACGGGCCTGAGTAACACCACGGTTGTAGTCACCCGCTACTTCGGGGGCACACTGCTGGGCACGGGCGGCCTCGCCCGGGCCTACTCGCAGGCCGCCGCACAGGCCCTGGCCGCCGTCTCCCGCACCCGCTTGGACACCCGGCACCTCTGGCACGTGCGCGTGCCAGTGGCCGAGGCCGGACGCCTGGAGGCACAACTGCGCGGGCAGGGCGGGCCGCAGGGCATTGGGGTGGAGGACACCCAGTGGCAGGCCACCCATGCAGTCCTCACCCTGTCCACCCCCACTGCCGACGCCACCGCGCTCGCAGCGCAGTTGTCCGCACTGACCGGCGGGGCCGCGGCTGCCGAGCCGGCCGGCAGCCGCGTGGTTGAAACGCCCCTTTCCGGGGCCTGAGCGCGCCTGCCGGCCCCGCACCGCGCGTGGCACGCGCTGCACGAACAAGCAGGCGCAATGAAGCGCATTTCACCATTCGATCGAGTTGACAGCCGCGCCGACCCAGGCGCTACTGTGTCGCCAGCGGATCGGGTTAGCGCTCGTCGTCGGATCGATTCCGCAAGCTTCGGCAGTACCAGCAAGAGGAGGACCCCATGACGGCCAACCACGTCATGTGCGTGATGTCCCCTCGCTGCTGCCAGTGTCGGTAGAGCGCCAGGCCATGACATTGTGCGCGCGCTGATGCGCGCATGCCCGGCGCTCGGGGCCTCCTGCCAGTGCCCCTCCACCAGTTCACCCCCCCGTCAGGAGCCGCTCAGCCGCCGCCCAGGCCCGGGCGGTATACGTCTGACCGTGTACGTCCGCGCCGAATCGGCGCAACGGCTCCGCGCACCCCATACGACTTAAGGATTCTGCAATGACATACGCCGCCAACATCACCGAGCTCGTCGGCTCCACTCCCCTGGTCCGCATCAACCGCGTCACCGACGGCGCACCCGCCACCGTCCTGGCCAAGGTCGAGGCCTTCGAGCCCGCCGGCAGCGTCAAGGACCGTATCGCCCTTTCCATAGTCAGGGCCGCCGAGGCCTCCGGCGAGCTGAAGCCGGGCGGCACCATCATCGAGGCGACCTCCGGCAACACCGGCGTCGGCCTGGCCATGGTGGGTGCTGCCCTCGGCTACCGGGTAGTGATCACCATGCCGGAGACCATGTCCAAGGAGCGCCGCGCCATCATGCGCGCCTACGGCGCCGACCTGGTGCTAACCACTGAGGGCGGGGTCGCGGGTGCGGTCAAGCGAGCCGAGGAGATTCAGGCAGTAACCCCCAACTCCGTGCTGGCGTCCCAGTTCACCAACCCCGCCAACCCACGAATCCACCGTGAGACCACCGCCCAGGAGATCCTGGCGGCAACCGGCTCGCAGGTGGACGCCTTCGTGGCCGGCATCGGCACCGGGGGCACCCTCACCGGTGTGGGACAGATCCTGCGCGAGCAGATCCCCGGCGTGAAGATCTTCGGCGTTGAGCCCACCGAGTCCCCGCTGCTCAGCGAGGGCAAGGCCGCGCCCCACAAGATCCAGGGCATTGGCCCCAACGTCATCCCCGAGGTACTGGACCAGTCCATCTGGGACGAGCTGCTGCACATCGAGTCCGACACGGCGCTCACCTACGCCCGCCGCGCCGCCGCCGAAGAAGGCCTGCTGGTGGGAATCTCCTCCGGGGCAGCGCTGGCCGCCGCCTCGCAGATCGCGCAGCGGGAGGAATTCGCGGGCAAGACGATCGTCACCGTGCTGCCGGACACCGGCGAGCGCTACCTGTCCACCGCGCTGTACGCCGAGTACCTGAACTAATCCCTTAACCGGCACCAGCACCAGTGCCTGAGCCGGGGCGCAGGCCGGACAGCACAAGCCTGCTGTTGAAAAAGCGGCCGGAATAGCAGTCAGCTGAATAGTCGGGCATGTAGCCGCACCCGTGTCCGATTGCGTTGCTGCGCATCCCCGCGCCACCTCAGGCACCCGGCCGCAGCCATGTTCCGCAGCGGAAACGGCCACGGAATGGCGTCGGTGGTGGTATCCCGGGAACAGGGACGCCAGCACCGACGTTCTCCGGTCGGATCATCGCAGGTCAGGCACCGTTCGCGGCGTCTCCGGCGCCCGCATCCCAGAAGTGTCCCTGTCGGTCATCACACCTGTCACTAGGTTGTTGTTCTAGGAGCACCATGCACAAGCCCAGTCGGTCGTTCGTTGATCTCGCCAAGGAGGATCTGGCGACCGCCCGGCGCCGGGACCCGGCCGCCCGCTCAAGCCTCGAAGTCGCACTGCTGTACCCGGGTGTCCACGCCCTGTGGGCGCATCGTGCCGCTCACAGCCTGTGGCTACGGGGCCACTACTTCGCGGCGCGCGCACTGTCGCAGGCGGCTCGGGCGGCCACCGGCATCGAGATCCACCCCGCAGCCAAGATCGGTGAGCGCTTCTTCATCGACCACGGCATGGGCGTGGTGATCGGGGAGACCGCCGAGGTAGGCAATGACGTGCTCATGTTCCACGGCGTCACGCTCGGCGGCGTATCCATGAACCCCGGCAAGCGCCACCCCACCATCGGTAACAACGTGCAGATCGGGGCGGGCGCCAAGGTACTGGGACCGGTGACCGTTGAGGACGGAGCCAAGATCGGAGCCAACGCCGTGCTGGTGAAGAACCTGCCCGCCGATCACGTCGGCGTGGGGGTGCCCGCACGTGCCCGGGACCCGCGCACCGACCCCGAGCTCATGCTCGACCCGACTATCTACATCTAGCTACATCCAGCTACATCTAGATCTGCCACTCCGGGCGGCTCCCAGGGCATCCGGTCGTGTCCAGCACCCGTTTGCACCCAGCCGCGTCCAGCGGCTTCCGGAGCGACGCCGCGCAGGCGTATAACCACAAGCGGGCTCGCGTCCGGCGCCACACGACTGGGATCGGGGCTGGACGCGCGGCCGTTCCTCAGCCCCTGGCCGCCGTGAGGCTCCCCTCTCAGCGCGCCTGGCAGGACGGGCACCAGAACAGGCGCCTGCCAGCCACTTCACGCTCAGCGATTGCCGTGCCGCAGCGCAGGCAGGGTCGGCCCGTGCGGTGGTAGACGTACCAGCGCCCGGCCTCCTCATCGCCCTCCGGCAGCGGCTCAGGCACATCCTCCGCGTCGACCGTGGTGATGAAACCGGTAGCCACCCCGTACTCCATTAGCGGAACCAAGTCATCCCAGACCGCCCGCAGCCGTTTGGCACTGACTCGATTTCCCGGCCTAAACGGTGACAGCCCCACCCGGAACAGCGTCTCGGCGCGGAAGATATTGCCCGCCCCCGCCAGCACAGACTGGTCCATCAGCAGTTCGCCCACGGCCCTCCGACGACGGCGCACCCCGGCAATGAACTCCTCGGAATCGGCGTCCGGGCGCAGCGGATCGGGGCCCAGGCGACGCCGCACCGCGGCAACGCCCGCGGCGTCCAGCAACTCGCAGGCGGCCGGCCCAGTCAGGTCCGCTACTCCGTGGTCCCCAGCCAGGCGCAGGCGCACGGCGCCCCGGGGCGCCGGCGGCATCCACTCACCCGGAGCCGGTGGGGCGGGATCCTGGCCACTGATGCCGGACAGAGCCGAGCCGCCACCGCGCGACAGCGCATGCTCGCCCCGCTCCCCCACCTTCCGCCGAGGGGCACCGATGGAGTGCGGCGCCGTGAAGGCGCTGTCGCCGTCGAAGGTCCATGAGCCGTACAGGCCCAGGTGGATGCGCAGCCAGGTCACATCCAGGGAATCGGTGGGAGTGCCGGCCTCAGGGGCGAATGGGAGGAACAGGTGCTTGCCATAGGCCTGCCCGTCCAGGAGGACCTGCCCGTCCAGCCGGGAGGCGCCATCGGCGAAGCGTCCTTGCGGTGAGGAGACGGTCAGCCGTTGACCGCCGTAAAGCTCCGCCAGCGCATCTGCAAGTCGGTGGACGGTGTGACCTTCGGGCATGCCGGGGACGCTACACGATAGCTGCGCCGTTCCCGCAACCCGCCCGCCAAGGCGCGCGGAGCGCGACGCGCATCAGGCCGACCGGCGGTCTCGGCGCTCCTCGTAGGCGGCCATCTGATCAATCCGATTCTGGTGGCGCTGCTCGCCGCTGAACGGCTCGGCAATGAATGCGTCCAGGATTCTGACGGCCTCGTCATTCGTGTGCATGCGGGCGCCCAGGCCGGCAATGTTGGCGTCATTGTGCTTACGGGCCAGCCGGGCGGTCTCCTCGCTCCAGACCAGTGCCGCGCGCACACCCGCCACCAGGTTGGCGGCCATCTGCTCGCCGTTGCCGGAACCGCCGAGGACCACACCCAGGCTGCCCGGCTCGGCCGCCACCGCCTCGGCACAGGCGATACAGAACTCCGGGTAGTCGTCAAGGCGGTCGTAGACGTAGCACCCGTGGTCGACGACCTCGTGCCCGGCCTGCTGCCAGTGGGAGACGAGAATGCCTTTGAGTTCGAATCCGGCGTGGTCGGTACCGATGTGAATGCGCATGGATGAATTGTGCCTCACGCGAACATATCTTGCGGCCCTGGCCGGCGCATGCGGGCGCATGTGCAGGCGCGGGCTAGCGTTGCGCCATGACCGATCCGAGCCACTCCGCCGTCAGCACCGACTCCCGTGGGGCGATCGCCCCAGCGGACGCCACAGTGCTGGCGGGCGTCTATGAGACCGCCGCCGCCAACGCCTCCGTGCGCCCCCAGGATGATCTGTTCCGCCATGTCAACGGGAGCTGGCTGGCTACGACGACCATTCCCGCCGACCGCCCCGCCACCGGCTCATTCCTGGTGCTGCGTGACGCCGCCGAGGCCGCCTGCCGGGACATCCTGGAGGAGCTGGCCGCCGCCCCGCGCACAGACGTGCCCTCCACGTCCGCTGAGAAAATCGGCGCCCTATACGCCTCCTTCCTGGACGAGGAGCACATCGAGTCCCTCGGGGCCGCCCCGCTGAGCCCCGAGCTTGAGCCGGTCCTGAACGCGGCGGACAAGGAGGCTCTCGCCCGCAGCCTGGGCGCGCGCCTGGCGGCAGGGTTCACCGGTGCTGCGGCCATCGGCGTCGAGGTGGACCTGAACGATCCGGACCGCTACACCACCTGGATGGAGCAGTCGGGCCTGGGGCTGCCGGACGAGTCCTACTACCGGGACGAGGACCAGGCCGAGATCCGGGAGGCCTATGTCGCCCACGTAGCGCGCATGCTGGAGCTGGCAGGTCTGCCGGAGCGCCTGGGGGCAGCCGCGGACGCACTCGCCGAGCGGATCATGGCGGTGGAGACCGCGCTGGCCGAGGGGCACTGGGACCGAGTAGCCTGCCGCGACATTGAGAAGATCAACAACCCAACCACCTGGGCAGACCTGGTGGACTCCGCTCCCGACTTCCCCTGGTCAGCCTGGCGCGCGGGCGTGGACGCTGCCGCAGCGGCTGTTCAGGCGCAGCCGGGCACGCTGCTGAATGAGGTGATCGTTGAGCAGCCCGACTATCTGCCGCACCTGGCCCAGGTATGGCGGCAAACCCCCCTGAGCGACCTGCGGGCGTGGGCGGCGTGGCACGTGGTTCACGGCCGGGCGCCGCTGCTCTCACGGGGCTTCGTAGAGGAGAACTTCGACTTCTACTCCCACACCCTTCAGGGTGTGGACGAGCTGCGGGCCCGCTGGAAGCGCGGCGTGGGCCTGATTGAGGGGACGCTAGGTGAGGCGCTGGGCGAGCGGTACGTGGCACGACACTTCCCGCCCGCCCACAAGGAGCACATGGAGCACCTGGTCGGCCGACTGATCGAGGCCTACCGGCAGTCGATCTCCACCCTGGATTGGATGAGCCCGGCAACCCGCGAGCGCGCCCTGGAGAAGCTTTCCCTATTCACCCCGAAGATCGGCTACCCGCGCACGTGGCGGGACTACAGCGCCGTGGTGGTCACGCCCGGTGACGTAGTCCGCTCGGTGCGCTCGGTTGAGGCTTTCGAGCTGGCCCGGGACCTGCGCAAGCTGGGCGGTCCGGTGGACCGGGAGGAGTGGCACATGACGCCGCAGACGGTCAACGCCTACTACAACCCGACGATGAATGAGATCGTCTTCCCCGCCGCGATCCTGCAGCCCCCCTTCTTCGACCCCGAGGCCGACGACGCCGTCAACTACGCCGGTATTGGCGCAGTGATCGGCCATGAGATCGGCCACGGGTTCGACGACCAGGGCTCCACCTTCGATGGACACGGCAAGGTGACCAACTGGTGGACCGAGGCGGACCGGGAGGCATTCGAGGCACGCACCCACGCATTGATCGCACAGTACGACGCCTACCGGCCGAGGGCGCTGGTGGAACGTGCGCAGGCGGACGGCGAGGGCGTCGATGAGGCCCCGCACGTCAACGGGGAGCTCACGATCGGTGAGAATATCGGCGACCTCGGCGGCCTGGGCATCGCCCTGAAGGCCTACGCCCTGGCCCTGGCCGACGCCGGTATCGGCTCCGTGCAGCAGGCGCCGGTCATCGACGGGCTGACCGGCCTGGAGCGCTTCTTCTACTCCTGGGCGCGCATCTGGCGGAGCAAGAGCAGGGACGACTACGCCGAGCTGCTACTGACGATCGACCCCCACTCCCCCGCGGAGTTCCGCTGCAACGGGATCGTGCGCAACGTGGACGCCTTCTACGACGCCTTCGGCGTTACCGCCGGGGACGCGCTATGGCTCCCGCCTCAGGAGCGCGTGAGCATCTGGTGAGGTGCGGCCGGCGGGGGCCGACGTCCGGCGCGGCCGGAGGCCCCCGCACAAAGGGCCAGACGACATCCCGGCGATGGCCCGTAGATGACCCGGCGATGCCCACGGCCAGACGAAGTGACGGAACAGACAGTGCATGCGAGACGGAGTGATGGGGAGTTCTACCCATCAGCCCGCGCCCAGAACCCGCCGAACCTGGGATTTTCGTCCCAGATTCGTGACTGATGTGGCTCATGTGGTCACAAACCCGTCCAGAATCACAGACAGATCACACGAGTAGGGCTTGTCTCCAAAACGAGATTCGCGAGAGAGTGGTTGCAGTCCGGCGCCGCCCCGCGCCGTGTCTCGTCTATCCCATCTGGAGGATCTATGCGTCTGGGACGCTCACTGACCATCGCCGGTGCCGCTGCTCTCGTAGTGGCCGGCACGGCCGTATCTACCCCCGCACTCGCTTACACCACTGAGGACGGCTTCACGCTGGACGCGCCTTCCAGTCGCGTCGTGGACCCGGCCTCCTCACTGACGGTCACCGGCTCCGGCTGTGGAAACGCAGAGAACCCCGGCCAGGTCAGCGTGGCCCTGACCAATGACGAGAATGGCTCCGCCTTCTCCACCCCGGTTACCGTGGACGCCCAGGCCGACGGCACCTGGACCGCCACCCTGGACCTGAGCAAGGCCATTGCCGAGCTCGGCACCGACCCCAACACCGACCCGTGGTACATCGCCGCCCAGTGCATGGACTACAGCGGCTCCCTGAGTGACACCGCCGGTGAGCAGATCATCCCTGACGGCACCTCCTTCTCGGGCGAGTACGTCATCACCGGCGAGGCCGGCGCGCAGTCCTTCGAGATCACGGCGTCCGGCCTGACCCCGGGCGAGACCGCCTCCGCCGTTCTGATCAACCAGGCCGACGCCGAGTCCGCCGACGCCACCCCGGCGGCCACGATCGGCTCGGGCAGCGTCGACTCCGACGGGAACTTCACCGGGACCTTCCCGGCTCCCTCCGTCCCCGACGGCACCTACGTCCTGCGACTGACCGGTGACCGCTACGGGGAGGGCGGCGACTCCACCGCGCTGATCACCGTCTCGGGCGGCGTTTACAGCCTGACCGCCCGCAGCGACGACTCCGACGGCGATGACAATGTCATCACCCAGAACGATGACGCCAACGCCCAGCCCGTCGCCGGCGACACGGCCGCGACCGTGGCCGTCACGGCGCCGGCCAAGGCCTCCGGCCAGGAGCTGGCTAAGACCGGTGCGAATGGCCTGGCCCTGTCCATCCTCGCGGCAGGCCTGGTCACCTGCGGCGCCGTGCTGCTGCACACCCGCCGGCACGCCTGAGCGCTA
>NZ_PIZC01000013.1:21104-41079 GCF_019325145.1 Actinomyces sp. 594 | reverse complement strand
GTCGCGCCCACCAGGCGCTCTCAGCCTGGTGGGCGCGACTGCGTGCACATGCCCGCCGGCGTCCCGCGCTCACTGTCATACTCACCGTCCTGTCCCTGGGGCTCGGTCTGGGACTCGGTGACCTGGGTCTACTGCATGCCCGCATGGACCGCTTCGACGTGGACATGCCTCGGCAGCTGGGCGCAAGCAGCGCCACCGCCGACGGCAGCACCCTCCCCCAGGCGGAGACCTGGCTGGTGATCGGCACGGACTCGCGCACTGCGGTGCCCGAAGGCCCCGACCGCTACGGCAGCGTGGAAGAAGCGGGGCAGGGAGCGCGCGCCGACGTCGTCGCGCTGGTCCAGCCGGCCGCCTCCGAAGTAAACGTGCTGGTGCTGCCACGCGACCTGACCGTGGCACAGGGGCAGATGTTCGACGAGCGCCTAGCCACATCCTTCCTGCAAGGGCCACAGCACACCGTCGATTCCCTTTGCTCCGCCTTCGGTGTGTCCACCGACCACGTAGTCACGGTCGACATGGCCCAGTTCGCCGACATCGTCGACACCCTGGGCGGGGTCGACGTCGAGGTCGACGAGCCCGTACGCGACGCCTACTCGGGACTCCAGATCGAGACCGCGGGCACGCAGCATCTGAGCGGTGTGGATACCCTGGCACTCGTGCGCTCACGCCATCCGGAGGTCCTGCGCGATGGGCAGTGGGTGGCACTATCAGAGCAGGAGGGCGCCGAGCGGCGCAGCCGCTTCACCGGCGTCGTCATGCGCGCTGTACTGGCAGGGATGCTGGAGCGAGCACACAACCCCCTGGCGGTGCAGTCGCTCGCCTGGACCCTGACCGGAGACCTCGGGACCGACGTCGGCACCGGGCTGCTCGACCTGGCGCGCCTGGCCCGCACCGTGCGCGGCGCCATGGGGGCGGATGCGGACAGCGGGGTGAACCTGGTGACGGTCCCCGCAGGACCGGTCGGGGACGGCTTCGCCGCGCCCCCGACCGACGAGACCTACGCGACCCTGGCCGCCTACGGCTACACCCCCGGCACCTGCACCCCCGCCGACTGACTCGCCCAGGTCGGTAGAAATCACGCATGGCGGCACCGCACCGGCTGGGTATCAGCGCCGCAGGTAGTCGCCGACAGCGCGGCGCAGGTTCTCCTGGCCGTGGCGCAGGGCCTGTTCCAGGGGCTCGTCGGGTGGACCAACCTTGACCAGATCCTTGACTCCGTGGGAGAGCAGGTTCTCAGCACCGGCCTTGATGCGCCCGGCGAAGACGACGCAGGGCACGCCCGCCTCCGCGGCAAGCCGGGCCACCCCGGCGGGCGTCTTGCCCGCCAGGGTCTGGGCGTCCACCGAGCCCTCCCCGGTCAGCACCAGGTCCGCCCCGACGACGGCATCGGCGAGGCCGACCGCCTGGGCCACCAGCTCGACTCCGGGCTCGAGCTCCGCGCCGAGGAAGGCCCGCAGGGCGAAGCCGAGTCCGCCCGCGGCTCCCGCCCCGGGCGTGGCCGCCTCCGGCTCGTGGCCGGATAGGCGAGCCACGTGTGCCAAGGCACTATCCAGAATGGGCACGAGCTCCTCGCTAACGCCCTTCTGGGGGCCGAATACGGCGGTGGCGCCGTCGGCGCCGGTGAGCGGGTTGGTCACATCGCAGGCCACCTGGAAGCGGGTCTGGGCGAGCTGCGGGAGCATCCCGGAGGTGTCGATTTCGACGATGCGGTCGAACTGGTCCGGGTAGGGGCTGATCTCCTCGCCGTGCTCACCCAGCAACCGCGCTCCGAGAGCAGCGAGCATGCCCAGGCCGGCGTCGTTAGTGGCCGAGCCGCCGATGCCCAGGATGATGCGTCGCGCCCCGCGGCCCACGGCGTCCCCGATGAGCACTCCCAGCCCGGCGGTGTTGGAGTGCAGGACGTCGCGGTCGGCGGGGGCGATGAGCTCCAGGCCGGCGCAGCTGGCCACGTCCATGACGGCGCGATCGCCGTCGAGCCCGTAGGCGGCGCGGAGGGGCCGCCCCAGGGCGTCGACGGTGGGCGCCTCCACGGGCTCGGCGCCCCAGGCTGCGGTGACCGCATCCACGAAGCCCTCCCCGCCGTCGGACATGGGGACCATGACCGTCTCGGCGTCGGGGTGCACGTCTAGTACACCGCGCGCCATCGCCTGGGCGGCCTGCAGGGCCGTCATGTTCTCCTTGAAGGAGTCGGGCGCCAGTGCGAACTTCACGGTGCTGTCCTTTCGGTCTCGTGTACGCGGTGCCCGCAGCCTGGTCAGGACGCTTTGACCTCGGTGAGCGGCTCGCGCCCGGCCAGTACGGCAATGACATTGTCGACGGCGAGGCGGCACATGCGGTCGCGCGTCGCCTCACCGGCGCTGGCGGTGTGCGGGGTGAGCACCACCTGCTCCCGGGCGATCAGCTCGGGGTTGACGCGGGGCTCGCCCTCGAAGGTGTCGATGGCGGCTCCGCGCAGGTGCCCGGAGTCGATCGCCTCGATCAGCGCCTGCTCGTCGACGATGCCGCCGCGCGCACAGTTGACCAGGTAGGCGCCCGGCTTCATCAGAGCGAGCGTCTCGGCGTTGATCAAGTGACGCGTGGAGGGCAGCAGCGGCACGTGCAGCGTGACCACGTCGGAGGTGGCCAGCAGTTCCTCCTGACTGACGATCTCGACACCGTCGACGCTGCTGCCGAGCGGCCGGGTCGCGTCGGTGGCGATGACGCGCATGTCGAAGGCGCGGGCACGCCTGGCCACGGCCCGCCCAATGCGGCCCAGACCGATGATGCCCAGGGTTGCCCCGGCGGAGATGTCCAGGCCGACGAACATGCGCGGCCCCCACACCCAGTCGTTGCCCTCACGGATGAAGCGGTCGGCCTCGACGATGCGCCGACCGAGCGCCAGAATCAGGGCGAAGGTGTGGTCGGCGGTGGCGCCGTCCAGGACGCCGGGGGTGTTGGTGACGGTGACCCCGTGGCGGGCGGCGGCGTCCAGGTCGATGTTGTCAAAGCCGACGGCCACGTTGGCCACCACCTTCAGGCTCGGACCGGCGGCGGTGAAGAACTCCTCATCGATGCGCTCGGTGAGCGTGACAATGGCGGCATCCTTTCCCGCCACCCGTTCCAGCAGTTCCGCCCGGGCGGGCGGCGCCTCCCGGCCGACGTCGAAGCTGATCCCGGCGTAGGAGTCGAGCTCGTGGGTGACGGCGTCGGTCAGTAGCCGGGCGACGTACACAGACATGGGCGGCTTCACAGCCTCCACACTATTTGTTGAAGTGGTCATGGAACTGCCTTTCGTGAGGGGTGACAAATGGGGTAGGGCGGTCGGGGCGGTCAGATCTCCGGCAGGGGTTCGCGCCCGGTCGCGTCGGTCCAGGAGACGCGGAAGGCGTCCCAGCGGTCATCGTTGATGGCCACCCAGTCCGGCCGTGGGCTAACTCGCCGGGAGACGACCTCCGGCAGCACGACGTCGGCGATGCCGCGGGCCACCTGCGCGCGAGACGTTTCGCGGGTGATATCCACCAGCCGGGCGCAGGGCGCCTCGAACCACCGCGGCCCCCGCTCCCGCATGACGTGCGGGATGAAGAACGGGGCGGTGACCGCGTCCTCGCGGGAGATGTCGTAGGCGGTGCGGATCATCTCGGCGACGCCGCCGCCGGCCTCGCCGAAGCCGGCCGCCAGCGCCCCGGTGGCCAGGGCGTCGCCGCCGTTGGTCACCCCGTTGATCAGCCACTCCCCCGGCCGGTTGCCGCAGCGCTGCAGGGCGGTGGCGCGTGTGTCCGGCGCGTCCAGGCAGGAGTTGATCACATGGGTGGTGCCCATGATGAAGAAGGGCTTGGTGCCCGGCCTGGTGCCCAGGGCGTAGGAGGCCGCCGGGGTGTCGGCCGAGCCGACCGACACGGGGGATGTCGACGGGCAGGCCGAAGTCGGCGGCCGCCTGCGACGTGACCGTGCCGAGGATCTCCACCGCGTGCTTGACCGGCGGGAGCGTGCCCGGGTCGATGTCAAGCAGCTCGACGGTCTCCTGGATCCACCCCCGCTGTGGCTCCAGCGTGTTGAAGATGCCGGAGTAGGAGGCCTGGGTGGGGTCCAGCGCGGCCTGGCCCGTCAGCAGGGCGCCGAGCCAGGTGCCGGCCATGCCGAAGGTGGCCATGCGTGCGAAGGCGTCGGCGTCGTGATTGCGCAGGTAGGGGTGAGCCAGGGCCATGAAGGTCGACTGCGAGGGGTGGTTCCCCGTGGCCGCGAGCGCCTGCTCCGAGCGCTGATCCGAGAACTGGTTGAAGTAGTAGCGCAGGATGTTGTTGTCCCAAACCACTCCCAGTCCGCAGGCCCTCCCGGCCGCGTCCTAAGGCACGGCGACCGGGCAGTGGACGTCGATGCCGACGACGGCCTTGGTGGCCGAGGTCCCCAGGTCGATTCCGACGAATGTGCTCATCATTGAACCTCCGTCATCCTCTCGTCTTGGCGGCGCTGCCGGCCGTCAGTCCAGCAGCCTGACAGCCTCGGAGGGGACGACGCCGTCGTGCACCACCGCGCGCAGCGCCCGCACCATCTTGGCGGGGTCCTCGGCCTACCAGATGTTGCGCCCGCAGGTCATGCCCACACCGCCGGCCTCCATCACCGCGGCGGCCTGCTCCAGCACGTTGATGGGCTTGGGGGCGGGGGCGCCGCCGGCGGCGACCACGGGCGTTGGGACGGCGTCGACGACCTGCTTGAACTCCGCGGCGGAGCCGGTGTACCAGGTCTTGACGATATCGGTGCCGCACTCGGCGGCGGCCCGGGCCGCGTAGATGACGGACTCGGTGGACCCCTTGCGGTCACCCCACAGCTCGCCGGAGGGGTAGGCGTGGCAGATGACCGGCATGCCCCACTTGTGGGCCTCCTCGGTGGTGGCGGACATCATCTCCAGCATGGCGACCTGGTGCTCCGAGCCCGCGGAGATGCCGATGGCCAGGGCGTCGGCGCCCAGGCGGATGGCGTCGTGGACGGAGGCGACGGTGGCGTCGTAGGTGGGGTGGAAGTCGACGCAGAAGGTGGAGCCCTTGATGATGAGCGGGACGGTGATTTCGGTGTCCCACAGCAGGTGGCCGGCGATGCCCTTGAAGACGGCGAAGGCGTCGGGCTCGCCCTCGATGATCCGGTTGAAGGTGTTCTTGATGTCGGCCAGGCGCGGGGCGACGCCGCGCGGAACCGCCTGGTCCAGGGCCACGGACATCATGCGCCCGTCCGCGCCGAGCAGGCGGCGCATACGCAGCTGGCGGCCGAGGGCGGGGGTGGTGCCGACGGGGTTGATGGAGTAGACGGACATGGTTCTGTCTCCTTGTTTTTCGGGGTTTTTCGGGGTTTTTCGGGTTGTGTGCGGATGTGCAAGCCCGGCCCGGTGCCGGGCCACTCGGGTGAAATTGAGCCAGTGAGGCGAATAGGGGTGTGCTTGCCGGGACTCGCGTCGGGGACGCGAGCCGGAGGGGTGGTTGGCAGGAGTCGCCGGGCGTCAGGCCCAGACGTCGACGCCGACGCGCATGTCGGCACCGGAGGCGGCCAGGTCGATGGCCTCGACGGCGCGGTCTAGGGGGAGCTGCGTGCCGATCAGGTCGGCCACCCTCAGCCGACCGTCGTTGATCATCGGGGCGACCTGCTGGAAGTTCTCCAGGCGGCAGGAGGAGGCGCCGACGATCTCGTACTCGTTGTAGTGAATGTCATTGGCGACGAACTCGAGCCTGGCCTCTGAGTTGAAGCCGGCGAATACGGAGATGCGGGCACCGGGGGCGAGTACCCCGAGGTAGGGGGTCATGGCCTCGAGGCGGCCGATCGCCATGATGAACACGTCGATGCCGTCGGGGCGAATTCCCGGATCCGATCGGCGATGTCGTCCGATGGTGCGAGCACCAGGTCGGCTCCGGAGGCGCGGGCGATGTCGTGGCGGGCCTGGTTGGGCTCCACGGAGATGACCTGGCGTACGCCCTGCGCCTTGGCCAGGCGGATGTGGATCAGGCCGAGCGGCCCCGCGCCGGCCACCAGGACCGTGTCCGCCCCGGCCACCTTGGCCAGGTTCTGGCCGTTCAGGGCGCAGGAGACCGGCTCTACGATGGCGGCCTCGAGGGCGGAGACGTTGTTGATCGGAATCAGGTTCTCGCGCGCCTGGGCGGGGACCCGCACGTACTGCGACAGCCCGCCGTCGAGCTGGTAGCCGAAGGCGACGCGGTTGCGGCAGATGTTGGGGTGGCCCTTGGAGCACGCGGAGCAGGTCCCGCACGGTACAGCGGGTAGACGCAGACCTGGTCACCCATGGACACGCCGTCGGGAAGGTCACCGTTCGCGGCGACGACCTCGCCGGCGAACTCGTGCCCCAGCGTGGAGGGCAGGGTCACATTGCGGGTCTTACGGCCGGTGTAGATGCGCACGTCCGTGCCGCACAGCAGGGCCCCGGTCACCTTCAGCAGGACGTCGCCCGGTTGGAGTTCGGGGATCGGCACCTGCTCGATCCGCATGTCGTTGGCGGCGTGCAGTACGGCCTTGCGCATGGTGGCGCTCAAGTCGACGGTCGGGACGACTGTCGTTTTGCTAGTCATGGTTCTTCCTTGAAACTGAGTGAGTCTGCTTGGTTCTGCTCGCCGGCGAGCAGAATGGTGGTGGCGCCGCGGTCCTCAAGGGCCTCAATCTGCTCGGCCGAGGCGCCGGCGTCGGTGATGAGCCCCCATTCATGGGGCAGCGGGGACCAGTAGGGGTAGTCCGTGTCATCCTCGAGCTTGGAGGAGTCGGCGATGACGTACACCTGGGAGGCTTGGCGCAGCATCATCGACTTCAGCCGGGACTGGTCGTAGGTGCGCGAGGCGATGCCCCGCTCGGCACTGACGGCGTCGGCGCCGACGAAGGCGATGTTGCCGTAGATGCGGGACAGGGTCATCTCTGCATCGCCCCCGCAGATGGTCTCGTTGATGCCGCGCAGGTTGCCGCCCAGCACCAGCACGTGGACCTTGTCCTGCCCCACGAGCCGGTTGATGCAGCGCAGCCCGTTGGTGACCACGGTGAGCTCGAAGCGGTTGTCGATGGCGGCGGCGATGCGTTCCGCCGTGGAGCCGGCGTCGAGGATCACCAGGTCCCCCTCGCTGAGGAGGGAGACCGCCACCTGCGCGATCCCCTCCTTCGCGACGACGTTGCTCACCTGCCGTTGCGCCATGGTCAGTTCACTGCGCCCAGGGGCCAGCGACGCTCCCCCGTAGGTGCGTGAGATGACTTCGTTCTTCTCCAACAGCGCCAGGTCCCGACGAATAGTGACCACGGATACATCCAGTGCCTGCGCGAGCTCATTGACCGAGGCACTCCTGCCAGAGCCTTCGCCCAGCAGCTCGACTAGCCGGGCCCGCCGCCGGTCTCCCTTGGTGCGGGGCTCGCCAGTGACGCTGGAGCGAACGGTGATGGCCATGGTGCCTCCCTGGTCGTTGAGAATCGCTTCTGACCGCATCGTCCCACCTCCTTTCGTCATTGTGGTCGCATCGGGTTGCATCGTCTCCGCCGGGCCGCGCACGGTACCGGCCCTCCAGCCCGCCGTTCAGCCTGCTGTACTAGCGCCTATCCGCGCCGGGTGGTTTCCTGCCCCTGCCCTCACACCGCGACCACATCCCTGGAGAAGTCGATCTGCTCGACCTTGGGAAGCATGAAGGCGAAGACCAGGGCGCCGAAGACCGAGACCGCGCCGGACAGCAGCAGCGGCAGGCCGAAGGCACCGGTGGCGCCGTACAGGAAGCCGATGACGATCGGGTTGAGAGCGGATCCAATGTTGGAGAAGAAGTTCTGGGTGCCGCCCAGCACGCCGACGGTGGATGCCGGGACGAAGTCCGCGGGCAGGCACCAGATGGTCACGATGGTGAAGGCGGAGCCGAAGTAGGACACCGACATCAGTGCCAGCGCCAGTCCCGCGGTGGGAACGAAGGCCGCTCCGCCGATCACGGCGCACAACAGCATCCCGACGACCAGGCAGGTCTTGCGCACGCGCGTCACCGACCAGCCCCGCTTGAGCAATGCGTCGTTGATCAGGCCGCCACTCCACGAGCCGATGATGGAGCAGATCGGGGGGATCGCGCCGAAGGCTCCGAGCTTGAGCAGGTCGAAGCCGCGCTCGTCGACCAGGTAGGTGGGGAACCAGGTCAGGAAGAACGTCACCGCGAAGTTCACGCAGAAGAAGCCGATCATCATGGCCCACACGGCGCGCTTGCGCAGCAGGATGAGTACCGGGATGGCCTTCTCGGTGCCGGCCGCAGCCGCCTCACGCTCCTCTTCGTCGCGGCCCTCGTTGATAACCGCCATCTCCTCCTCGCCGATTGAGCTGACAAGCTGTGGACGGCGATAGAGCGCCCACCAGCCCAGGGCCCACAGGATCCCGAGCACACCGGCGATCAGGAAGACCCACCGCCAGCCCCACAGTCCAATGATCCCGGCGATCACCGGGGTTGCGATGGCCGAGCCGATACGCGCGCCGGAGTCGTAGACGGAGGTGGCGCGTGCACGCTCCCGCTGGGGGAACCAGCGGGAGACGGTCTTTGCAGATGCGGGGTAGGCGCCCGACTCGCCAATGCCAAGGCCGAGCCTGAGTCCGAACAGCATGGCGAAGCTGCTGGTGAGGAAGGTGGCGCCGGTGCACACTGACCACACGAACACCGAGGCTCCGAACATGACGCGCTCGCCGAACTTGTCGATCAGGGAGCCCGCGGGGATCTGCATGATCGCGTACGACCAGGAGAAGACCGACAGGATGAGCCCCTGCTCGCCGGGAGTGATGTGGAAGTCCTTGGTCATATAGGGCAGAGACACCGAGATCGCCGAGCGGTCGATGTAGTTGATGGCCAGGCCGATGGCGCAAACGACGGCGACGACCCAACGCCAGTTGGTCTTGCCCTGCCGCCGCACGGGCGTAGCTGCTGCTGTCATGGATACCTCCTTGTACCTCAAAACTGAGCGGTTCTCTCATGCGAGAGCCGTAAAATGATCGGTTCGATCATCTGATACCTCAAGCACGCTTGCTTCCGGCACGCCGGTCAAGTTGTTCGATCATATCGATCACCATATTGAACGATTCGATCGTCTACTGCGGCTTGAGATGGGCCTTTAGCCCCAGATAACCGCCGCCGCTCCCGCCCCTCCCCACACAGGCGGCCCACGTGCACCCACGTCGCATGCTCCGATTTCCGGCCCCAGGCCGTCGATGCGACAATCGCCCGGGGACTCGCGGCTCACACCGCGGTTCCCAGAGCATCTGCCAATACGACTGAAGGAGCTTTCGTGCCCGGCCAGAACCTCACCCGCGAGGAGGCGGTGGCGCGCGCCGCCGTCGTCTCCGCCGACAGTTACGACGTCGTCCTGGATCTGTCCGGCGCCGCGGACTCCGCCAACGCCACCTTCCGTTCCACCACGACGGTCCGCTTCACCGCCACCCCGGGGGCGTCCACCTTCATCGACCTGATCGCCCCGGCAGTGCACGCGGTGACACTCAACGGGAACGAGCTCGACCCGCAGCAGGTCTTCGCCGACTCGCGTATCGCGCTGGCGGACCTGCGCGCGGACAACGAGCTGACCGTGGTCGCCGACTGCGCCTATATGCACACCGGAGAGGGCCTGCACCGCTTCACCGACCCGGCTGACGGCGAGACCTACCTGTACACCCAGTTCGAGGTGCCCGACGCCCGCCGCGTGTACGCCGTGTTCGAGCAGCCCGATCTGAAGGCCCCCTTCCGCTTCACCGTCACCGTGCCCGAGGGCTGGACGGTGCTGTCCAACTCCCCCACGCCCGTACCCACGCCGGCCGCCGTCGGCACACACACCTTCGCCTTTACGCCCAGCGAGCGCATCAGCTCCTACATCACGGCGATCGTGGCTGGCCCTTATACGGGAACCACCGACGTCTACACGGCCGCCGACGGCCGCAACATTCCCCTGGGCGTGTACTGCCGCAAGAGCCTGGCGGAGTTCATGGACGCCGAGGAGATCCTGTCGATCACCAAGAACGGCTTCGCCTACTACGAGGAGCTATTCGGCACTCCGTACGCCTTCAGCAAGTACGACCAGGCCTTCGTGCCCGAGTTCAACGCCGGCGCGATGGAGAACGCCGGCATCGTCACCCACCGCGACGACTACATCTTCCGTTCCCGCCCCGTGCAGGCACGCGTCGAGCGCCGCGCTGAGACCATCCTGCACGAGCTGGCACACATGTGGTTCGGGGACCTGGTCACCATGAAGTGGTGGGACGACCTGTGGCTGAACGAGTCCTTCGCCGAGTACTGCTCCACGCTCGCCGTCGCCGAAGCCACCCGCTGGACCGACGCCTGGACCACCTTCCAGGTGCTGGAGAAGAACTGGGCGTACAACCAGGACCAGCTCTCCTCCACCCACCCGATCGCCGCGCAGATCAACGACCTGCACGATGTGGAGGTCAACTTCGACGGCATCACCTACGCCAAGGGCGCCTCCGTGCTGTCCGCGCTGGTGGCGTATGTGGGACGCGAGTCATTCTTCGCCGGCATCAAGAACTACCTGGCGGCCCACGCCTACGCCAACGCCACTCTGGCCGACCTGCTTGGCGAGCTGGAAAAAGTCTCCGGCCGCGACCTGTCCGCCTGGACCCGGGTCTGGCTGCAGGAGGCGGGTGTGACCACACTGCGCCTGGAGCTGGACACCGATGCCGACGGCGTGCTAACCTCCGCCGCGATCGTGCAGGAGATTCCGGCAGGCTCGCCGGCCTCGCTGCGCCCCCACCGCGTGGTGCTGGGCTCCTACGCCCTCGGGTCCCAGGCCCCGGCCGCCCTGGAGCGCACCGGACGCATTGAGCTCGACGTCGCCGGGGCGCGCACCGAGGTGCCCGAGCTGGTAGGCACCGTACGCCCTGATGTCCTCCTACTGAACGATGAGGACCTGACCTACGCCAAGGTGCGCCTGGACGCCGCCTCGCTCGCCACCGGGCTGGCGCATGTTGAGTCCTTCACCACCTCCCTGCCACGCTCGGTGCTGGTGGCCAGCGCCTGGGACATGGTGCGCGACGGCGAGCTGCCGGCCGTCGACTTCCTGGCCGCCGCGCTGCGAGCACTGCGTGCCGAGACGCATTCCAGCGTAGTGCAGGGGCTGCTGGCGCGGGTGGCGACCTGCCTGTCGGCCTACCTGCCCCCGGCCGAGCGTCGGGAAGCGGCTGCGTCGACCACTGACACGCTGCTGGACCTAGCACGCGCCGCCGAGGCCGGCAGCGACACCCAGCTACAGCTGGTGCGCGCCGTCGCCGCTCATGCCGTCACCAGCAACCAGCTCGACGCCGTCGCCGCCTGGCTGGCCGGGTCGGCACCCCTGCCGGGCCTGGTGGTGGACCAAGACCTGCGCTGGGAGCTGCTGGTGGGGCTGGTCGCCGCCGGCCGCTGCGGCGAGGCGGAGATCGCCGCCGAGGAGGCGCGCGACCGTACAACCACGGGCCGTGAGCGCGCCGCCCAGGCGCGGGCCGCCGTTCCCACCGCGGAGGCGAAGGCGGCAGCCTGGCGCGAGCTGGTGGACAACGCCTCCCTGCCCAATGAGACTCAGGTGAAGATGCTCGCCGGCTTCAACATGGTCGAGCGCAACCCCGAGCTGCTGGCCCCCTACGTCTCGGAGTACGTCAGGGAGGCAGACGGCATCTGGAGCTCGCGCACCTTCCACATGGCCGAGAATCTGCTGGCCAGACTGTGGTCTACCACCACCGTGGGGCTGCCCGGCGTCGACCCGGCCGCCGCTCTGGAGGGCTGGCTGGCCGCTCACATCGATGCTCCCGCCGCCTTCCGCCGGATCGTGAGCGAGAACCTCGACGACACCCTCAGGGTGATGCGAGTCCAGGCCCGGGGACACGCGGGCGAGTGAACACGTTCGCTTGAACGGGCGGCCCCGGTTCCGCGCTCGGCATGACGAACGGCGGAACCGGGCCCCTTGCCCACTACTGGTACCGGACAACACTCACGAAGGCACGAAGGAGCTTTGATGAACACCTTGATCCACTCCCCTCTTGCTGGTCGCGTGATCGCGCTCAGCGATGTGCCGGACCCGGTGTTTGCCGCCGGGATGCTCGGTCCCGGAGTCGCCGTCGACCCCGATCCCGCCGACGGTGGGAACGTGACCGCGCTGGCCCCGGTCAGCGGGAGAGTCACCAAGATCCACCCCCATGCCTTCATCGTGGCTGACACCTCCGGGCGCGGTGTCCTGGTACACCTGGGCCTGGACACCGTGCAGCTGGAAGGGGAGGGTTTCACGCTTCTGGTTGAGCAGGGCGATGCCGTAACCGTAGGCGACCCGGTGGTCACCTGGTGCCCGAGCGCCGTCGCCGCCGGCGGCCGCAGTCCGATCGTCCCGGTCGTAGCCCTCCAGGCTGACGCCACTCAGATAGCCCAGCCCGCCGCCCGTACCCATGTGGATGCGGGCGAGGCGCTATTCACCTGGGCCTGACCGGTTCGTCCAGTCCTGGCCGACCGCCGCCAGCGATTTCGACGCGGGCGGCGGCCGGGATCAGCGACGAAACTCCTCGCGCACGGCGGTAAGCAGACTGGCAAGACGCACGTTGCTCGGCAGATCCTCTACCAGGACAACCTCTCCCGAACCGTCCGCAAGAGGCATTTTCCAGTTCGGGTACTCCTGATCCGTGCCGGGCTGGTTCTGCGCGCGGCGCTCGCCCACGCCGTCAACCAGGGCGACCCCTACAAGGGCCGACGGCGTGCGGACCACATAGCGGTACAGGGCCTCGACGGTCTCCCGCTCGGAGGGGTCCTCGCTCAGCAGGTCGTATTCGCGCAGGCGGCTGAGCATGCGCTCCCGCTCGATACGGGCCTCGGTGCGCACCTGGTCGACCGGCTCCGTGAGCAGCCCGAGCCGCTCGCGCAGTGCCACGTGCTCATCCGCGAGATATCCGGCGGTGGGCGGCAAGTCGTGGGTGTTGACCGTAGACAGGGACAGGTGCCGGTACGCTCCCGGCTCCAGCGGCCAGCCGTCCTCCTCCTGCTTCTCGAACCAGAGCACGGAGGTGCCCAGCACGCCCCGGCTGGCCAGGTACTCGCGCGCCCACGGCTCCACCGTGCCCAGGTCCTCGCCGATGATGACGGCGCCCGCCCGGTGCGCCTCCAGCAGGAGCACACCGATCATCGCCTCATGGTCGTAGCGCACGTATGCGCCCTGGTCCGCGCGCAGTCCGTCCGGGATCCACCACAGGCGGAACAGCCCGATGACGTGATCGATACGCAGAGCCCCGGCATGGCGCAGCACGGTGCCGACCATGTCCCGCAGCGGCGCGTAGGCGGTCTCCGCCAGCCGGACCGGGTCCCACGGCGGCTGGGACCAGTTCTGGCCCAGCTGGTTGTACATATCCGGCGGGGCGCCGACGCCGACGCCGGCCGCAAAGGCCTCCGGCTCGGCCCAGGCGTCCGCGCCTCGGGGGTGTACGCCGACCGCCAGGTCATCCATCAGGCCCAGGCTCATGCCGGCGGCCTTCGCCTCGGCTTGGGCCCGCGCCAGCTGCTCATCGACGATCCATTGCAGCCAGGCGTAAAAGTCTATGCGGTCCGCGAGGGTACGCGCCTCATTGGCCACAAAAGCGCTGGAGGCGTCCTTAAGGTTGTCCGGCCAGTCCTCGAAGTTCCCGTACTTCTCCATGAGCGCGCACCACAGCGCAAAGCGCTCCAGCCCCTGCCCCTGGGCCTGGCGGAAGCGTTCGAAGTCGCGTTGCCGGGACCGGGAGCGACCGGCGGCGAAAATCACTTCCAGGGCTTCGCGCTTGGCCTTCCATGCGGCGTCACGATCAATGGCGTCTGCGGTCAGGTTCGCGTCCGCGACCTCCTCGTGGGCCCATTGCACCAGCGAGCGCCGCGGGCCGGACAACCGGGAGACCTCCAAGATGTTCTCCGGCCGGATATAGATGGGGTTGACGAAGCGCCGCGTGACCGGCAGGTACGGCGAGGGCGTCATCGGACCCACCGGCTCGGCGGCATGCATAGGGTTGATCAGCAGGAAGTCTGCTCCCTCGTCGCCCAGGAAACCGACCAGCTCGGTCAGATCGTCCGCGTCGCCGACTCCCCAGGAGTCGCGGGAGCGAATCGAGTACAGCTGGGCCATGACCCCCCAGCCCCGGCCGCCCAGGGACGCGGGCAGGTCCAGGTGGTCCGGGGCCACCGCGAGCGCGGCGGTTGCACGGTAGTGTCCGCGCTCGTCGGAGCCGTCGATCTCCGCGACGATCGTGTGCCAGCCCAACGGCAGGTCTTCGGGGATAACGAAGGATGCCTGCCCGATGGTGGCACCATCGACCTCCCGCGGCGCGGTCCAGTCATCCGCCTGCAGCAGCTGCAGGGTGTCGCCCTCCTCCAGGATGATGTGCATCTGGACATGAGCGCCTTCGGGCATGTGCACCGGCACAGTTGCCTGGGTGCCGGCGCGCACCACCACGGTAGGCGGCAGGGTCCGGCGCCACGGGGCAATCTCAACCTCGCGCAGCGCCTCTTCAACCTCTTGCGCGGTATCGGCCTTTACGCCTAGTGCTGCCAGCACAGCCACCAGCGTGGTGCGCGACGGGGCAGCGAGATTGCCATGGAAGTCCCAGTACTCGGTGGAGACCCCGTGGGCCTCGGCGAGCTGCTTGAGACGCTCGTCAGGAAGGTCGGATGCGGCGGTCGATTCGGTCATTGCGGTTCAGCCTAGTGCTCGGTCGCGCGTGCGCGCGAGGGGGCGTCCCCGGTTACCTGGGGCGCGGGAAGTTGCTTTCAAGTGATACCCCACCGGCTCAACCGAGCGGCTGCGCGGCCGACGCGGCGGGCGGGAACATCTCTTGCAGAAAGCGTTTCATACGTTCGGCGCCAATGCCAGTCGCCCACGCCGGGCGGCGCCCGCTTCACCTAGCCGGGCAGTCCCAGCCCCACGCGGGCCGCCGCGGGCGGCCGGGCCCGCTCGCCACGGCCGCCGGGCAGGCCCGCCGTCAGTCGAGTTCAGCAATCTCCTGGGCGATCGTGTCCGCCGTGGGACCCACCACCACTTGAACCACCCGGCCGGAGCGGACCACCCCGAACGCACCGGTGGCGCGCAGCGCCTCCTCGTCTACCTTCTCCTGATCAACAACCTCAACCCGCAGACGAGTGATGCAGGGCTCCAGGTCGGAAATGTTCTCGCGCCCGCCCAGGCCGGCGACGATTTCGGCTGCAGTGCTCATGCGTGCTCCTCGTAGTACCTCGTGCTCGACATCACTTTATCGCAGTTCGCGGTCGCAGCGGGCGCATTCAGCTCCCGGCCCACGCAGAGCGGGCGTCGCCGCCCGAGGCCGCGCCTTAGGGGAACACAAGTGAAGCCGTAGAGTGCTGTCCGTCCGACTCCAGGGCCGAGCCCAGGGTGTCAATCGTCATTCATCCAATGGCAGAATCGCTCCCCGAAGCACAGACTCGGTGCACAATGAGTCATGACACCCGTCTCCATCGCTGTTGAGGAGCACCGTATGGCCCCGTCCGCCGCAACCCCAACCCCTCTGACCGGCATTGGCGTGAGCCCCGGACTCGTCGCCGGACCCGTCGCCCGCATGGCACCCGGTATCACCGAGCCCGAGATCGCCACCCTGGATCCGAGCCGCGACATTGACAAGGAGTGCGACCGCATCGCCGCGGCCGCGCAGACAGTCAAGAAGGGTCTCGAGCTCTCCGCCGCCGAGGCCAAGGGTGATGGCCGCACGCTCCTGGAGACGACTGCCCAGATGGCAGCCGACCCCACGCTGACCTCCTCGGCTCAGGCGATGGTGCGTGAGCGCCGCCTCGTGCCCGAGCGCGCCGTCTGGGAGGCCGCTGGCACCCTCGCCTCCATGCTGGAGTCCCTGGGCGGCTACATGGCAGAGCGCACACGTGACGTGCAGGATGTCCGCGACCGCATCGTCGCGGTGCTGACCGACTCGCCGATGCCCGGCATCCCCCGTCTGCCGGAGCCCTTCGTACTGGTAGCCGAGGACCTCGCCCCTGCAGACACCGCCCTGCTGGACCCGGAGAAGGTCGTGGCCTTCGTAACCTCCGAGGGCGGTCCCACATCGCACACCGCCATCCTCGCCCGCGCCCTGGGCATGCCGGCGATCGTAGGTACCGGCGCCGAGGTCACCGACCAGCTCTCCGATGGTGACATCGTCCTGGTGGACGGCACCAAGGGAACGATCGTCCTCGATCCGAGCGAGGACCAGCTGCGCCGCGCCCGCGAACTGGCCAGCCGCGTGCGCGTGTTCAACGGCGACGGCGCCACCAAGGACGGCCACGAGGTGCAGCTGCTCGCCAACGTGGGTGACGGTGCTGCCGCCCGCTCGGCAGCGGAGGCAAACGCCATGGGCGTGGGCCTGTTCCGCACCGAGTTCTGCTTCTTGGATCAGCCGGAGGAGCCGAGCGTCGACGAGCAGGTTGAGGCATACAAGGCCGTGCTGGCCGCCTTCCCCGGGAAGAAAGTGGTTGTGCGCACGCTAGACGCCGGCGCAGACAAGCCCCTGCCCTTCCTCACCGATGCCACCGAGGCGAACCCGGCCCTAGGTGTACGGGCCTACCGCACCACGCGCCGCGACCCGGAGGTGCTCGACCACCAGCTGGAGGCACTGGCCAAGGCGGAGGCCGAGACCGAGGCCAAGGTATGGGTGATGGCACCCATGATCTCCACAGCGGAGGAGGCGAAGGCCTTCACCGAGAAGGCCCGCTCCTACGGCCTGCAGACTGCGGGCATGATGATTGAGGTGCCCTCGGCCGCAATCATGGCGGACAAGATGTTCGAGCACGCCGATTTCGCCTCGATCGGCACGAATGACCTGACCCAGTACGTCATGGCGGCGGACCGACTGCTGTCCTCGCTGGCGGACCTGTCCACGGCCTGGCAGCCTGCCGTGCTGCGCCTGATCAAGCAGGCCTGTGACGGCGCCGCCCCGCACGGTCGTCCGGTCGGCGTTTGCGGTGAGGCCGCCGCCGATCCGGCGCTTGCGACGGTGCTGGTGGGCCTAGGCGTGGCCAGCCTGTCCATGACCGCACGTGCCCTGCCTGATGTCGACGCCGTGCTGAAGTCGGTGGACCTGACCGATTGCCAGCGCCTGGCCGGCATCGCCACGGCGTCGGCGACCGCCGATGAGGCCCGGCAGGCGGTACGCGCCGAACTGCCGATTCTGGAGGAGCTCGGTCTTTGACACGGCCATACCCCGTTCCCCCCGCCAGCACCGAACCACTTGGCTCCGTTACGCGGATCCTCGCCTTGGAGGAGGTGACCGGCGCGGGGAACGAGGTTGAGGCCTTCACCGGCTCCTCGCTCCCCCAGATCTCCGGACGGATCTACGGCGGGCAGGTCGTGGCCCAGGGCCTGCTCGCGGCGGCCGCCACCATGGTCGATGACGGTGATGGTCCCCGCCAACCCCACTCGGTGCATGCTTTCTTCATGCGTGGCGGCAAGCCCGGGCAACAACTGCGATTCGACGTCGAGCGCATGCACGACGGCCGCTCGTTCTCTCAGCGACGCACCACCACCACACAGGACGGCGTGCCGATCCTGACCATGGTCGCCTCATTCCAGGAGCAGCAGGAGGGCACAGAGGTGCAGCTGGCGGCGCCCGACGTGCCGCGGCCGGATGACTTGGTCAGCGCCTTGGAGATCTTCCGCTCCATTGATCACCCGGTGGCAAAGTTCCTGGGGCGCACTACAGCCTTCGACATTAGGCACGTGGAAGGCAACATCTACCTGCGCCCGGGCAAGCGCGTACAGGGGCGGCAGCATCTGTGGGTGCGATCGCGCGGAGCACTTCCACCGAGCACCACTCAGACGGTGCATCGGGCGCTGCTGACCTATATGTGCGACCAGGTCATGCTGGAGCCGGCGCTGCGTAGTCAGGGATTGTCCTGGCGCAGTGAGGGCATGAGCCTGGCAACCCTGGATCACGCCCAGTGGTTCCACCGCGATGTGGATGCCGGCGACTGGCTGCTGTTCGTTCAGGACTCCCCCACTTCTCAGGGCGGACGCTCGATGGCCCGCGCGGAGGTGTTCGACTCCGCGGGCCGACTGGTCTCCTCCATCGCCCAGGAGGGCATGATCCGCACCCCCACCGCCGAGGCGCACGGAAGCGGCGACTGGGCGATTCGTGTAGCAGAAGGAGACGACGGCGGGCCGATCCCGGACGCCACCGCCTGAAGCCGCACGCGCCCGCTCACTGCGCGCCGGTCGTGCCCCTGTTACCGACTTCTTCGCTCATTTGCGGATCGCTTACAGACTTCGGTCCCGCGCGCGCTGCACAGTCCTGCGGTATTCCCATAGCATCGCGGCGACATGCCTGCGCAGGCCCGGTTTCAGCCACGGTCACGGGAGACGCACACTTGAATGGCGGTCGCATAGCGCACACTAGCAATTTACTGGTTAGTACTCCGGTGACAAACGCAACAGACTACAACTCATTTCCTGTCAGAAACGCCGGCTTCCACCTCCACCCGCAGGTATGATGCTCAACTGAAACCTGCCGTCACGGAGACTCGCCATTACTCGCCCCACAGCTATAAACGTCGGGCGTGACGCAGTTCCCGCGGCAGCCGGTCCCACTACTAATAGACCCCGCACGCACCTGAGGAAAGGAGCATCATGCGCGCTCGCGCAGCTTCACGTCTTCTTGCGGTGCTTGCCCTGGGAGCACTGGCCCTGGCGATGATCGTCCCCGCGGCGTTCCACACCACGGCGAGTGCTGTTGAAGGCAGCTGCACCGCGACTTCCGAAACCCCTGACATCTCGCTTCTCAAGGATGATCAGCCCGTGTCCGCCGATAACACGGCGGTCGCCTGGGAAATGCTAAAACTGCAGTTTGACCTCGCACTTGAGGAAGGCCACTGCGCCGGCCAGACCTATGAGATCAGCACGCCTGCAGAACTCCGCTTCGACTCCGGAACCACCTGGAACCTCAGCACCAAGGAAGGCGACGTCGCCGCAACCATGACGTACGTCGCTGACGAAGGCGCTGACACGGGCCGCCTGGTGATTACTCTGACTGAGTACGTCGAGTCCCACCAGGATGTCACTCTCTCCGGCTGGATTGACACGCGCCTGACAAGTGCGATCACGCCGTCAACTACTGAGACTCTTACTTTCAACACAAATGGCAAGGTGACCACGGTTGTAGTTCCGGTCGGGGAGTGCGTTGGGAACTGCACCGAGATGCCCCGCGCCGCGGGCAAGTACGGTTCTGCAGCCGCAGCGGACGAATCCGGCACCCGCCCGGGCAGTGTCACGATTCAGACCCCCACCATCACCGAGGACATGGCGGGCGGAGCCGCTTCCGTAACGGCGGAGTGGACCGATACCGTCACCTCTGCCGGCCAGGCCTTCACGTGCGAAGCCTCCGCCTACTCCTACACCGGCCGCAATGAGTGGGGTGACCCCACCGGAGGCTCCAGCGCCCAGGTGACCGTCACTAGCTGCGACGACACTACCATCACGGGCACGATCGTGATTCCGACCGGCCAGTTCGCCCGGATCATCCTGCCGATGACGTTCACCGGAGCAGGCCCCTGGACCGATGACGCCTCTGTGGTCATCGCCGGTACCTCGCACAATGCTGAGACCACCGTGGTTCGTCGCGATGGCGGCGGCTCCGCAGACGGCTCGGTTCCGGTGACGCCGACTCCCTCCGAGTCCCCGACTCCGAGCGAGTCCCCGACTCCCTCCGAGTCCCCGGCTCCCTCCGAGTCCCCGACTCCGAGCGAGTCCCCGGCTCCTTCCGAGTCGCCTACGCCTTCCGAGTCGACAACACCGACGGAGGCCGCGCCCCCCAGCGAGTCGCCGAGCGCACAGGCCACTGCCCCGACCACGCCCTCTGCCCCGGCGACCGCCAAGGCGACCAGCGGAAAGACCAGCGCGCCTGCTGCAACCGCCTCCGCTACGACGCCGTCCCGCCCCTCGCTGGCACGCACCGGAGCCAACAGCCTGGTGCTTGTCCTCGGCGCGGGCTCCCTGCTGATCACAGGGGCGGTCGCTCTGCAGCGCGCCCGCGTTC
>NZ_PIZC01000013.1:9353-20764 GCF_019325145.1 Actinomyces sp. 594 | reverse complement strand
GGCCACGGATCGATTCGATCCGTGGCCCCACCCGTTTTGTCGGGTTGTCGACGCCAAGGTATGCGGGAAGGCGGAGACGGACTCAGGTCATCTTCCCCTCCCCTTCCTCCCTCACGAGCGTCTACTACGAACCTTTGCACCCTGGTGTGCAGCGAAACGTCGCACACCAGGGTGCAAAACGTCGTAACAGGGCACAAAGTGTCGCAATAGACGGCCGGGGGCAGGCCAGATGTTCGCGCTGCGGCCTGCACCGCGACTCCATCGCCTCGCAAGCTCGAGCAAGCTCGGCTTGGCTCGGCTCAGTCGCGCGTGTTCACCCTACGGGACCAACGCGACTCCATCGCCTCGCAAGCTCGAGCAAGCTCGGCTTGGCTCGGCTCAGTCGCGCGTGAGCTTCCTATAGGTGACGCGGTGGGGGCGGGCGGCCTCGGCGCCCAGGCGCTGAACCTTGTTCTCCTCGTAGGAGGCGAAGTTCCCCTCGAACCAGTACCAGGAGGCCGGATTCTCCTCCGTGCCCTCCCAGGCCAGGATGTGCGTGGCCACGCGGTCCAGGAACCAGCGGTCGTGGGTGATGACCACCGAGCAGCCCGCGAAGTTCAGCAGCGCGTTCTCCAGGGAGGACAGCGTCTCAACGTCGAGGTCGTTGGTGGGCTCGTCCAGTAGGATCAGGTTTCCTCCCTGCTTCAGGGTGAGCGCAAGGTTCAGGCGGTTGCGCTCACCGCCGGACAGCACACCGGCCGGCTTCTGCTGGTCTGCGCCCTTGAAACCGAAGGAGGCCACGTAGGCACGTGAGGGCATCTCCACCTGGCCGACCTGAATATAGTCCAGCCCGTCAGAGACAACCTCCCACAGAGTCTTCTTCGGGTCGATGCCGGCACGGTTCTGGTCCACGTACGACAGCTTGACCGTCTTGCCGATCGTGAGCTCCCCGCCGTCGAGCGGCTCCAGGCCCACGATCGTCTTGAACAGGGTGGTCTTACCGACCCCGTTCGGACCCACGATGCCGACGATGCCGTTGCGCGGCAGCGTGAAGGACAGGTTGTCGATGAGGGTGCGGCCGTCGAAGCCCTTCTTGATGTTGGTGGCCTCCAGAACCTGGTTGCCCAGACGCGGGCCCGGCGGGATCTGGATCTCCTCGAAGTCGAGCTTGCGGGTGCGCTCGGCCTCCGCGGCCATCTCCTCGTAGCGGGCCAGACGTGCCTTGGACTTGGCCTGGCGCCCGCGCGCGGAGGAGCGCACCCACTCCAGCTCGTCCTTCAGACGCTTGGCAAGCTTGGCGTCCTTCTTGCCCTGGATCTCCAGGCGCTTCTCCTTGGTCTCCAGGTAGGTGGAGTAGTTGCCCTCGTAGGGGTAGAGGTGACCGCGGTCGACCTCGGCGATCCACTCGGCCACGTGGTCCAGGAAGTACCGGTCGTGGGTGACGGCGATTACAGCACCCTTGTAGGTCTTCAGGTGCTGCTCGAGCCAAAGGACGGACTCGGCGTCGAGGTGGTTGGTGGGCTCATCCAGCAGTAGCAGGTCGGGTGCCTCCAGCAGCAGCTTGCACAGGGCCACCCGGCGGCGCTCACCACCGGAGAGGTTCTTGACCTCGGCGTCCGGCGGTGGGCAGCGCAGGGCGTCCATGGCCTGCTCCAGCTGGGAGTCCAGGTCCCATGCGTTTGCGGCGTCGAGCTGGTCCTGCAGGGTGCCCATCTCCGCCATGAGGGTGTCGAAGTCGGCGTCGGGATCGGCCATGGCGGCGGAGATCTCGTTGAACCGGTCAAGCTTGCCCTTGAGCTCGGCCACACCCTCCTCAACGTTGCCAAGCACGGTCTTTTCCTCGTTCAGCGGCGGCTCCTGCAGCAGGATGCCGACGCTGTAGCCCGGCGACAGCCGGGCCTCGCCGTTGGAAGGCTGGTCGATGCCAGCCATGATCTTCAGGATCGAGGACTTGCCGGCGCCGTTGGGGCCGACCATGCCGATCTTGGCTCCCGGGAGGAAAGCCATGGTGACATCATCCAGGATGACCTTGTCACCGTGCGCCTTGCGCGCCTTGATCATCTGGTAGATGAATTCAGCCACAGGTCTGATACGCCTTTCGAAAGGGGTTGCTCGGATTCGCTCGTGCCCCGACGACGACGCTCCCCCGGCCGCGCCGGGGTGCGGCTCACGTCGTCGGCGCGCACCACCTCCCAGCCTACGGGAGCGGCGGGCCGACGACGACGGCGCAAGCCCGTGACGCCATGCACTCACCTCCACGCCGCTGCGAATACCCACACAACCCGCCCAGCACACCCACGAGCCCAATGAGCCGGTATCCCGCGTTAACGCAGCACGCTTACGGCGCTTCCGGCTCAGGGGTGTCGTGGTTGACTGACGCCGTAGATGCTCCGGGCAGATGTGCGGGGCCGGCGGGTGCGCATCTTGTGAAGCAGCACCACAACCACTCCAGCAACGAGCCACAAGCAGCCTATGACAACCCAGGTGACCGGCTCGTCCACCGGGACGCCGGTGCTCACCGCCAATAGGTTGGACAGGTGGAATCCACCGTGCGCGCCCACGGCCGCCCAGGTCGAGCCTGAGACCCAGCGGGCCGCCATAGCGGCAGCCCCGAAGCCGAATGGCATGGCCAGGTAGATGACACGCTCACCCCATCCCTCCTGACCCCCTTGGGAGACCAGATGCATGACGGTGAAGGCAAGAACCGTCACAACGGCCGCCACCCGGGTGGAGCCCAGAGAGCGGAACAGCCATCCCCGCCACACCAGTTCTTCGGGGATCCCCTGCAATAAGAACCCCAGGGCAACCTGAATCAGGATCGCTGACCACCACGTGTCACCCGGCATGACAGGCTCCTTCCGGGCGATGCCGAGCGCTTCGTCTACGGCCCCGGCCATCGGCATAACCGCAAAGGCGACGGCGATCATGCCGACGCACCAGGCCAGTGCACGCGGGCTCGGGCGCATTGCCAGGCAGACGGGACTCGCATGGTCCAAGCGGGTGATCAGCAGCCGAGTGCATATGAACGCGCAGAGGGTCGCCGTGGACATGATTGCGAGGGCGGCCAGGCAGACCACCAGTAGTCCCGCCGTCCCCCAGCCGAAGATCTTTCCGTCCAGCAGCCTCCCTACTCCCGGTATGGCCATGACGAGCACCGGCACCGTGGCGCTAAGCAGCGTAACCGCGATGGCAATCGCTACCCGCAGCACGGCGCCGCGCATACCCGGCCGCCTGGCACGCGCCTCCGACTCCGCATCTGTTTTGACTCGTGCCCCGATGATCTCGCGTGCGCTCATATCGATCACGTTAAGTGGCGCGGGTAACAGACACCAGAGCCAGCACCGTTAACCAGGGCCGACACGCCACGGATTCAGGGATCTGTACGGGTACTCCCCAAGACCCTTTACCATCCTGTACCCGTCAGCGTATGGTTCAAAGGCATGGATTCGTTGACTCAGCCCCGGAAGGCCGAAGCGGGCGACAAGATCGCGGTGCTGTCGCCGTCGCTGGCCGCGCCCGCGATCGGGCCCGCCGTTCATGAGCAGGCGTTGGAGCGGCTTCGCGCCATAACCGGCCTAGTGCCGGTGGAGTTCCCCACTACCCGCCGTCTCGGAGCGACGGCGCGCGAACGCGCCGACGATCTGAATGCCGCCTTCGCCGATCCGAGCATCCGCGCAATCATCGCCACCGCGGGCGGCGACGACGAGATGACGGTCCTGCCACTCCTCGATGCCGAGCCGCTCCTGCGCGACCCCAAGCCGGTACTCGGTTACAGCGACAACACCAACCTTCACCACTGGCTGTGGTCGCACGGTGTGTGCAGCTTCCACGGCGGCGCCACCCAGGTTCACCTGGGGCCCGGGCCAGATGTGGACGCCATTCACCGCGCCTCGCTGCGCGCCGCACTGTTGACGGGTGAGTCACTGGAGATCACCGAGCCGGGATACTCGGAAGACTTCGGCAAGGACTGGGCCGACCCGCGAGCGCTGACCGAATACGGGGCCCGTGAGCGGACCGATTCATGGCTGTGGGACGGGCCGGCCACGGTAGTCAGTGGGCCCGGCTGGGGCGGTTGCTTGGAGATGCTGGTGCTTGGGCTTGCCGCAGGGCGCATCCAGGCCGATGCCAGTGCCCTCGATGGCTGTGTGCTGATGCTAGAGACCTCCGAACTACTGCCGAGTCGGGAACTGGTGGCGGGCATGCTGCGCTCCTTGGGGGAACGAGGAGTGCTTGAAGCCGCAGCAGCCATCCTGCTGGCGCGACCGCCCGCATCCAGTTTTCAGACACCCAGCGACGCGGAGGCACGCGCTCGATATCGCCGTGAACAGGCTCAGAGTGCGCTTGAGGTCATCAGGCACTACAACACAGCGGCACCGGTGTGCACTGGAATCCCATTCGGGCACACCCGGCCCCAGTGGATCCTCCCCCACGGCGGCGCACTCACCGTCGACGCCGCGTCCAGGCGGATCACTGCCTCATACGCCTGAGGACTCTCGTGGGCCGGGGCGTGTCTGCTTGGCGCGCACGGGCGTGACCGCCCCGGACGTCGACGTCAGTGCTGCTACCTCCCACGTCTCGGACGACATCCTCGAACTACGCACCGTCTCTTGCATCACGCTAAGACTCATCCGCACGCCCAACGCACATCAGTCCCGAAGAGCCGACAACCTCTATGTACATTTCATCGAGCGAGATGTACATTGAAGCATGACTGTCGTCACCATGTCCCGCGCCCGTGCAGAGCTCCCGGCGATTGTGGACGATGCCCGCGAAGGCGCCGTCTTCCTGACCAAGCGGGGCCGGACCGAAGCCGTTCTCATCAGCCCAGCGGCCTATGAACGCATGCTTGAGGCACTCGAGGACCAGGAGGACATCGCCGCCTACGACGCGGCGATGAGCGAGGAAGGCCCCAACATTCCCTGGGATGAGGTCAAGGCCGACCTCGGGCTCGACTAGGCAAACGCCCACCCATGCGCTACGAGATTGAGGTGCGCCCCGCGGCGCTCAAAGCCCTGCGTCGCATCGACAAGCGGGATCAACGCCGGATCCAGGGGGCGATCGCCCTGCTTGCCACCGACCCGCGCCCTCCCGGATGCCGCCTTCTCAAAGGCCGTCCCGCCTGGCGGGTACGCGTGGGAGATTCGGGCAGATACAGCATCATCTACACGATCGACGACGGCCGACTCGTCGTCGTTGTGGTCACACTCGGACACCGCCGCGACGTTTACCGCTGACCGGGCCGCTCCGCTCAGCACGAACGGGCCGGAAACCCGTGCGGATTTACTCTGCGGCCTGCTCCTGCTGCTTGCGCCAGCGGATGCCGGCGTCGATGAAGCCGTCGATGTCGCCGTCGAACACGGAGTCGGGGTTGCCGACCTCGTAGCTGGTGCGCAGGTCCTTGACCATCTGGTAGGGGTTGAGCACGTAGGAGCGCATCTGGTCGCCCCAGGAGGCCTTGACGTCGCCCGCCAGCTCCTTCTTCCTGGCGTCCTCCTCCTGCTGCTTGAGCAGCAGCAGGCGCGACTGGAGCACGCGCATGGCGGCGGCACGGTTCTGGATCTGGGACTTCTCATCCTGCATGGACACCACCAGCCCCGTGGGCAGGTGGGTGATGCGCACGGCGGAGTCAGTAGTGTTCACGGACTGGCCGCCGGGCCCGGAGGAGCGGAAGACGTCTACGCGGATGTCCGTCTCGGGGATGTCGATGTGGTCGGTGGACTCGATCAACGGGATCACTTCCACGGCAGCGAAGGAGGTCTGGCGGCGTCCCTGGTTGTCAAAGGGGCTGATGCGCACCAGGCGGTGAGTTCCACCCTCCACGCTTAGCGTGCCGTAGGCGTAGGGGGCATGCACCTCGAAGGTGACGGACTTCAGCCCCGCCTCCTCGGCGTAGGAGGTATTGAGCACCTTGACCTGGTAGTCGTGCCGCTCGGCCCAGCGGGTGTACATGCGCAGAAGCATCTCGGCGAAGTCCGCGGCATCGACACCGCCCGCACCGGAGCGGATGGTGACCACGGCGTCGCGCTGGTCGTACTCGCCGGACAGCAGGGTGCGGATCTCCAGGTCGGACAGGTCCTTACGCACCCCGGCCAGGTCCTGCTCGGCCTCGGCAAGCAGCTCCGCGGCGTCCGCCCCGGACTCCTCCCCCGCCATCTCCACCATGGTCTCCAGGTCGTCGATACGCCCTCCCAGCGCCTGCACGCGCTTGAGATCGGCCTGCGCGTGCGACAGAGCGGAGGTGACCGCCTGGGCGGCGTCGGCGTCGTCCCAAAGGTTGGGGGCGGCGGCCTGCTCGGACAGCTCGGCGATACGCTCACGCAGCGCCTCAGGATCCGTCACGGCGACGACGGATGCGTAGGTGTGTCGGAGCTGCTCGATCTCGGCGGGGAAGTCTGTGGCCACGGGGCCGAGTCTAGAACAGACCCGGGCACGGCGAAGGGCTCATAGCGGAGCATGCCGTACACGTCATCCGCCCGGCAGCCACTGTCCGCCGTATTGCCTAGCTGCCTAGCTGCCTACCGCACCGTTTCACATTCCAGTGGTGGCGCGGGCGCTGCCGGTAGCGGTGATAGTGAACCCCGCTGCAGGTATCACGCCCCAGGGCAGGAAGGGCGGCTGCGAGTGCGCCGTCAAGGTGACCACTGCGGTGGCACCATCCGGGCTGGATGCCGCTGCGATCCGCAGGTCGGCCAGGTCGACGGGCTGAGTCTCCAGATCCGCGACCGCGGCAGCCTGCACGCTGGCATCGGATAGCACGCCGGGACCGGTCCCAGTACTGGCACCATCGAAGTAGGAGTCCTCCTCGACGGCGTCGGCCGCCGCCGCTGCGGCCGAGTCAGCCAGGGCCGTCAGCGTCTTCAGGTCCAGGTAGACGGCGCTGGCGGAGGCGAGGGTGAGAACCAGCGCCAAAACCACGGTGATCAGCCCGATCCCCAGCAGCAGCGTCTGCCCATCCTCGACAGCTGAAACTGCCCGCACCCGAGCGAGCCACCGACGCAGGCACCCAGCCGACCGCCGCGCCCATGCGGCTGCCCCGCATTCCCGCAGCCCCATGCCGACAGTCACGGCTGGCCTTCCGTCCCGGCGAGGGTAACGGACCGTGCCGCATCCATGACGACCACATTGCGTCCCAGCCCCGCTGTTCCCAGCAGTGGCAGGTCCACGCCCGCCTGGACTCGCACCACGGCGGCGCTGCATGCGGCATCAGCGCAGACGACAGTCATCGCAGTCGCAGGATCAGCGTCGACGCCCTGGTCTGACAGGGCCAGCTCCACTGCGGTACGGGCGTGGGCAACGGCCGCATCTCCTGGCTCCACCTCCAGGATCCGGCTGGCGGCGTCGGCAGCCGAAGCCACCGCGAAGGACGCCGCCTGAACCTGCGCGAGGGCGACCAGCAGGTAAACCACCGGCACCACCAGCAGCACGGTCCAGCCAATGAACTCCACCGGCGCGTTGCCCGCCTCCGGGTCCCTACCACGCAGCACGCGCGCGTAAATACTCTGCCGCGGGGGCGGTTGCCCCCGGTTGCCGTTGTGGCCGGCACGGCGCCGACCGATCGCCGAACAGCTCACGGCTCCTCCCCCTCCACGCCTGCCAGCGCCGCCTCGTCGACGGCGTGCCCGGTAACGTGCAGCGTCCCGCCGGGACCCAGCAGGCCGAGCACCGGCAATGGCGCGACCACCTCCACCTGCACGACGGAGAGCCCGTTGGCGGTGGTCCTGGAGACGGCGACCTCCTGCACGTAGCCATCCGCGAGGGCGGCATCGGCCAGGGCGCGTACGCGCGCGTCCGCCTCGGCCGTGGTACCGCCGACGAGGGCGGCACGTCGGGCTCCCTCGCCAGCGGCGTCGGTCAGCACGTTACGCACATGCAGACCGAGGGCGAGCTGTAGCAGCGCTACTGACACGGCAATCACCAGGATACCGACGAGCACAAAATCAACGACGGCCGCCCCCTGCTCACCGGTCCTCTCACGTGCGCGGAGCATCCGGAGGCTGCTGGCCCGGGACCGCCCCAGGGCACCAACCGGCGTATGCGGCTCAGATGGCACCGGTGACCTTGGCAATGGCGTCATTGAAGACCTGGGTGAGTGCTGGGCCGGCTACCGCCCAAAGGGCTACCACCAGGCCCGCGGTCATCAGGGTTACCAGCACCCAGCCGGGGACGTCACCGCGCTCGTCGGCCATGCGGCCGAGAGCGGCTTTCAGGCGGATGCTCAAGCGGTTGAGGGTGTGCATGGGATTCTCCTTATTCATGAGTGGTTATGAGTGATCTGAGACTTGCTGAGGCGGGTGCTGCTGCAGCTGCGGGCGGGTAGACGCAGGCGGGTCATAGGCCGATCCGCAGCACGAACAGCCCCGGGAACAGAGCGAATACGACCGTGATGGGCAGGATCAGGAAGACAACGGGGACCATCTGCGCGATCTCGCGGCGCCCGCCCTCCTCCATGAGGGAGCGGCGCGAGGCCTCGCGGGCATCGGCTGCCTGTGCGCGCAGCACGTCAGCCAGCGGGGTACCGCGTTCCAGGGCGACGGCGATGGCCTCCGACAGGCGGGTGACGTGCAGGGAGTCGACCCGGTCCTCCAGGTGGGCCAGTGCCGTGGTGAGTACCGTTCCGGAGTTAACGTCGGCAAGGGTGAGTTCTAGTTCCTCGACGAGCTCCCCACGGCCAATGTGCACCAACCGCTCGATTGCGGCGACGGGCCCCTGGCCGGCGCCGACGACGAGCGCGAGCAGCTCCACAACGTCGGGAAGCTGGGACTCGATGCGGCTGCGGCGCCTCTCCACCGCACGAGTGAGCCACCAGTCGCGTGCCGCTGCGCCGCCTACGGCCGCGAGCAGCACACCGACGATCAGCACGGGCACGTTGACGCGCCAGGCCAATGAGAGCACCAGTCCGCCTCCGGTGGCAATGGCTAGGCCCGCTACTGCCCACAACAACTGCTGGATGCGCAGCTCCTCATAACTCAGCCCGGTGCCGGAGCGGGCCAGCCGACGCCGCACCGACTCGGCGGAGGAACCGATCGCCTCGAGTACCCCGCCCAACCGGGTGACCATGTCCAGCAGTACGCCGCTGATGGTTTGCCCATCGGCGGTCGGTGAGGCGGAGGCCAGTAGCCGTGACGTGCTGGGACGCGGATGGACATAGGGCTCCAGCCGACTGATCAGGCCGGGGCGGCGACGGCGCACGGCGTCGGCAACCATGAGTATTCCGCAGGCGGCGAGCAGGCCGGTCAGCGCGCCGGCGAGGGTTGGGCTCATCGCAGCACCCGATCTTCCTCGGGCAGTCTCCCGAGCCAAAGCATGAGCCTGTAAGCGACCAGGGTCGCCGCCCCGCCCACGGCTAGGACGAGGGCGCCCGTGCCGGTGGCGTAGGCGGCCGCGGCCTGCGGACGGGTCGACAGCATGGCCAGCACGATCCAGGGTGCCGCCACGGCGACCCGCGCCCCGTTGACGGTCCAGGACTGGCGCGCCTCCAGCTCGCCGCGAGTACGCATGTCCTCACGCAGCATCCGTGACAATGCACTGAGCAGCGCAGTCAAGTCAGTTCCGCCGACCTCGTGGGCCAGGCGCAGGGCCTCAACAATGCGGTCGGCCACGGGGTCGGCGAAGCGGGCCTTGAGCCGGTCCAGGGACTGATCGAAGCGGGCGCTGGTGGCGTAGTCGACGCCGAAGGCGCGAAACTCCTCCCGGATGGCCTCGGGGCCGCGCTCACCTAGATTGGTCAGTGCCTCGGGCAGGCTCATGCCGGCGCGCACCCCCGAGACCAGCGTGTCCACCGCTTCCGGCCATACCTCGCGCAGATTGGTGCGGCGGGTGCGGGCGCGGGAGGAGACGATCAGCAGGGGCGCGCTCGCGGCGATGGTGCCGAAGGCCGCCGCTATGGGCCAGGCGCGGGACACACCGAGGAACAGCAGGGTCACCATCACCCCCAGGACGAGGCTGCCGACGATGAACAGGGCGGGGCTGGTGCGGCCGACGCCCGCCTGGACCAGCAGGTCGGCCAGGTGCCGCTGCCGTTCGGAACGCCACTTGGGCGGCTCGGTTGTCAGGGCGAGCCAAACCAGGACCATGCCGATACCACCCAACAGCCCGGCCACGGCACCCATCAGGACCACTCCCCCGGAATCACGGCCGCCGGGTGCCCGGTCGGACGGGTGTACGGGGTGTCCTCGGTCAGCAGCGCGGCCAGATCGTGGCCCGCGCGGGTGTAGCGTTCCGCGGCCGGGGGCATTCCCGGTCCGCGCACGAGCCGACCTGCGGCGTCGCGCTGGAATACCTCAGACATCTCGATGGTGCCGTTCTCCACTCGGCCTGACAGGGCGGCGATCTCCCGCACCTGGCGGTGCCCGTCGGCGCCCAGGTCCAGGTGGACCACTAGGTCGACGGCGGAGGCGACGGTGGGAACCACAAAACCTGCGGAAACGTTCTCTCCCGCCAGTAGCGGTAGGGTGCAGATCTTGACAACCGCCTCCCGGGCGGAGTTGGCATGCAGTGTGGACATGGATGGCAATCCCGAGTTCATTGCGATCAGCAGGTCCAGAGCCTCCGCCTCTCGCACCTCGCCTATCAGCAGCCTGTCGGGGCGCATGCGCAGCGCCTCCTTCACCAGCCGCCGCAGGCTGATCTCCCCCACGCCCTCCAGGTTGGGTGCGCGGGTCTGCATGGCCACACAGTCGCGGTTGCGTAGCGCCAGCTCAAAAACCTCTTCGCAGGTGATTACCCGTTGCCCGGCGGGGATGGAGCCGGCCAGCGCCCGCACCATGGTGGTCTTGCCTGCCTGGGTGGCGCCGGAGACGAGGATGTTGAGCCCGGCCTGTACGGAAGCGTCCAGGAAGGCGGCAGCGTGTTCGGTCAGCGAGCCCATGCGCACCAGGTCACTGGTGCGTGCCGCGCGGGAGGTGTGCTTGCGGATGTTGACCGCCCAGTGCTGGGAAGTTATGGGTGGAATCGCCACGTGTAGCCGTTCGCCCCCGGGTAGCTGGGCATCCACGAAGGGGCTGGCCAGGTCCAGGCGGCGGCCGGAGGACCGCAGCATCCGCTCCACCAGGACACGCAGCTCCTCGTCCTCCAGCAGGGTGGTGGTCAGTTCCGGGCGGCCCGAGCGGGCGACGAATACGCGCCCGGGGGCGTTGCACCACACCTCCTCCACCGTGTCATCATCGAGGTAACGCTGCAACGGGCCGAGGCCGGCCAGCGCATCGACGGCGCGCGCACCTGCGGCCTCGGGATCCGGCAGGGGCGGGACCAGGCCGGCGTCGGCGCGCGCCACGTAATCGGCACTCGCCTCGGCGACTAGCGCCTCCAGGGCAGGAGTGTCCGTCAGCGGGTCGATGCCGCGACGGCGGACCAGCTCGCGTATTTCGGAGTGAAGCAGCGCTGCGGCATCCATACGGACCTCACTGACTGGTTGGATTGGGAGATGAGAGTTG
>NZ_PIZC01000013.1:0-9067 GCF_019325145.1 Actinomyces sp. 594 | reverse complement strand
TGGTGCGTGGCGCTGACTCATCACTGAAAAGCGCCACGCAGCGACCATAGGTCACGACTGGGCATCGGCGCCACTTGGTTTTCTGGGCCTGTGGAAAACCTCGTGCGCCCGGGAGGAGCACCGCAGTGGTGGGAGGCCGACTGCCAGTGTGCTGGAAGCTGTACGGACCCCGGGGCGCGGCGCCGCCCCACTGGGCGGATTCCTCGCCTACGGTGGAGTCATGTCGCAGCCGCCCACCGAGTCGTCCGGACCCACGCGCATGTCCGAGTTCAGTTCCTCACAAGACTCCGGCAGCCCGCAGGCGCCCGTCGGCTCTGCGGAATCCTCCGGCGGTGCGGGCGGTTCCGGCCCGGCCCGCGAGCGTTCGCGGCTGGCCTTGGCGGCCCTTGCCGGGGTCGCGGTGCCCGGGCTGGACCCGGCGCGGTTGGCCCTCCCCCAGGAGCGGTCCGCTGCTGTGCGCACGGTTGGTGTCATAGACACTCAGGGCCGCCACTGGGAAGTGCTGGAAACACATGATGACGCCACTGGAGCGGCCATGGAGGCGGAGGCCGAGGTGCTGCGCCGCATCGGCCGGGTGGCCGACGACGGCCGGTTGTCGTTCGACGTGCCCCGCCCCGCCGGCACGCTCCGTCTGGAGGGCAGTCACATTCAGGTGCGCAGCCACCTAGAGGGGCGGCACATGGACGTTGGGTCGCTGCGCCCTGGGCCTGGGCTTTCTGCTGGGCTGGGTAAAGCCCTGGGAGAGTTGCATGACCTGCCCACCACCGTGGTATCCGAGGCTGGTCTGCCGGTGTACGACGCGGACGATGTGCGTACCCAGTGGCTGAACCTGCTTGACGACGCCGCCGCAACGGGCAAGGTGCCGCCGGCGCTGCTGGCCCGTTGGGAGGTGGCGCTGGAGGACTCGGCGCTGTGGAGGTTCCGCCCGGTGGTGGTGCACGGCGACCTCGCGCCGGAGAACGTGCTTACCGCGGGAGGGGCGGTAGTGGCTATGCGTGGCCTGGGACAGGCCCATGTGGGCGACCCGGCCGAAGACATGGCGTGGGTGTATGCGTCCGTACCGGTGGACTGCCTGGACTCGATCGAGTCCGCCTACGACTTGGCGCGCACCGAGGGCGTGGACCGGCACCTGCGTGATCGGGCGGAGCTGGTCAGCGAGTTGAGCCTGGCACGCTGGCTGATGCACGGCGTGCGATCCGGGAGTGCCTCCGTTGTTGATGACGCGGTGGCGATGCTGGCAGACCTGGCTGCCCAGGTCGGGGACGAGCCGTTGGTGGAGCCGAGCGGTCCGCGGCTGGCCCCCGTGCCCGGGGTCAAGGAGACCGCTGAGCCGGAAGCGACTACCAGCGAGGTCAAGATGGTGCTGGTCGAGGATGACGCCGATGGCGACCACGAGGGTACCGGCGAGAATGCGGCGGACGGCAACGAGCCGGGCGGCGGGGACTAGTTCCCCCGACCGCGGCGCGGCCGCAGGGGCTATCGCACTACCGCGGGGGCGGGGTTCCGCGGGGTCCGGCTACCAGCAGGGCAGGGGAGACTCCGACACTCACTGATCCCGCAGGTCCAGGCTGCGCCGAATCTCCTCCAGGGAGAGGAAGTCCTTCTCGCCCAGCTCGTCGACGCGGCCCTTGTCTGCGACGTAGACGTAGGCGGCGCGGATCTGGTCGGTGGGCAGGTCCTTGGCTGCGGACCATGCGTGCACGTACACGCTGAGCTGGTCCACCGGCACGCGTTGGTGGCCGGTCTTCCAGTCGACCACCAGGTAGTCGTCACTGCCGGGGCGCTGAAAGATGGCGTCGATGCGGCAGCGCAGCGTGGTGTCGCCGATGGTGAGCTCAAGCGGTTCCTCGGTGCTCACCAACTGGTATCCCGCCAGCAGTGGGTGGTCGGCGGCAACCTCCAGCCAGTCGTTGACGTGGTCGCGGTCCGCCTTGCTCAAGGTCTCCGGCACGCCGGCGTCCTCCAGGCTGAACAGCGGACCTTGGCTGGTCAGGCGCTGGGCGATGGCGTCGTGGAAGACGGTTCCCAGGCGGCCAGATGATTGCGGCTGGGACGGCAGCGGTCGGCGCAGGCCTAGCGCGAAGCCGTCGCGGTCGCGGCGCAGCTCGCCGAGCCCGGTTGCGGCCAGGTGAGCGGGCTGGCGGACCGTGGGCACTTCGGCCGCGGCGGCGTCGCGCTCGGCCAGCAGTAGCCGGGCGTCCTCCCACCAGCGGGCGACGCGCCCGTCGGTGGCGCCCTCCCCCGTGGGATGCACGCCGCGGAGGGCCTCGCCCGCGGAGGCCACGGTCGGGGCCGCCATGGCACGGCTGACGGCCTCGGCGACGGCGATGCGGGCGGCTCGCTCCGAGCCCGGGGCGGCCGTGTGCTTCACCGGCCAGGGAGCCTCCGCGATCCCAACGGGGTTGGCGGCGTCCTCAGGCAATTCGGTGAAGCCCGGGCCGAACTCGGCAAGCAGCCCCGCCCGCTGCAGCTCGGTCAGGAACCGGGATGCGGGCTTTACGGTGTTGCCTTCCTTGACCAGGTGGGAACCGGTCATCAGCACGTCATGCCGTGCACGAGTTATAGCCACGTAGGCGAGGCGACGCTCCTCGGAAATCAGGTGGCGTCCAAGCGCGAGCTTGTACTGCTCCTTAAGGGCCTTAATCTCGGCCTTCTCATCCCGGCTCAATTTAATGCCCGGGCCCATTGGTATCTCCAGGCTGCCGAGTTCGAAGGGCGGCAACTGGTCTGCGTCAGCGCGTAAGGGATAGGGAAATGTATTAACGGAGTTCATCCAAGACTTGTCGGCCACCGTCCCGTCCGCGCGCGGCTTGGTCTCATAACTGGGGAAAGACGCCTCAGACAGGCCGGTGACGGCAACACAGTCCCACTCCAGGCCCTTGGCGCCGTGGACGGTCATGATCTGCACGGCGCCCGGTTCGGGCTCGATATCGGGGACCTCCAGCCCGCGCTCCTCTTGTTCCGCAAGCTCGAGCAGTTCCAGGAACCCGGAGACGGTGGGAACATCGACATCGGCGGCGTACTGCTCGGCGGCGGCCTGGAAGGCATCCAGGGCGCGCCGCCCCATACGGTTGCCGACGCGGGCTGCCAGTTCAATGTCCAGTCCGAGTGCCTGTTCGGCGACCACCACTAGGTCCGGCAACGGCAGCGCAAGCGCGCCGCGTACGCGGCGCAGCGCCCGGGCGATCCGCACGATCGCCTGCCGTCCCGCCTCACTGAGCCCGGAATCGGGGTTCCTCACCGCGGACTTGCTTGCTCCCGCCGCACGCCGGACACCGGGGACATAGGTGGCGTCATCGCGGCGGGCGAGCTCCTCTAGCGCCTCGGACAGGGCCACATCCTCGAGCTGCTCCGCAGCATGTCCGCCGGCTCCGGCGTTTTCACCGCCCGTCCGGTCGCGCTGGCGCACGAGCTCGCGAGCGAAGTGCTGCAGGGCCCGCAAATCGGCCGCACCGATATCGGTTCCCGTGAGCAGGCGCATGAGCCGATCGCCACGTTCGGGATCCGCGGCCACAGCCAGTAGGGCCCGCACATCCGCTACCTCTGGGATGGACAGCATGCCGCCCGACACCGCCACCTCGTAGGGAATACCACGCGCCTCAAGGGCCTCGGCCACCGGCGTCATCTGGATGCGGCTACGGCACAGCACCGCCAGTTCTGCCGTCCGGCTCCAACGCTGCTGCATGAAATCGGCTATGACGTTCGCCTCCTGCAGCGGGTCGGTGAGGAATGATCCGAACACCCGCCCGGCACCGAGACCGTCGTCGGCGGAACGCTCACGCAACTCGCGCACTGGGACATGGCTTATGGCCGCGTCGCCGAGCTGATACTCAGGGTTGCGCAGGGGGTTCGAGATGACATTGGCGGCGGCGAGGACCGCGGAGTCGTTGCGCCAGGCGGTCGACAGCTGCAGCACCGGGGTCTCGGCTTCGGGGTTGCCGCCGTCGGCGACGGCCTGCACGCCTGAGGGGTTGAAGCGGTTGTGGAAGGTGTCCAGCGCGCCGGCGCTGGCTCCGCGCCAGCCGTAGATGGCCTGGTTGGGGTCGCCGACGGCGGTGACGCCCTGATCGGCGAACAGTGCGGACAGCAGCCGCGCCTGGGCGACGGAGGTGTCCTGAAACTCATCCAGCAGCACTGCCGGATACTGCGCACGCATGGACGCCACGGCCTCGGGCACTTCTTCGGCGATACGGCAGGCCAGCACTAGCCGGTCGCCGAAGTCGACCAGTCCATGTCGGCGCTTGTAGTCGCGGAAGTCCTGCACAGCGTCGAGCACGCCCAGCCAGGTCGCTATTACAGTGGTCGACTTGTCCTCTAGCAGGTTCTTCTGAATGGCCTGCAGTCCGGAGAACAAGTCGCAAATATCGGTCAGTTCCTCGCGGGCATCATCAATGCTGAGCAGGTTCGTGGACAGCGCATTGTCCGCGCGCAGGACGGCTGCAATCGCGCTGGACTTGGATTCAAAAGGAAGCGGGTCCGTGCGCTGTTCGAGAATGTCGGTAGCGATCTGCCACTTGCGGGCCTCGGTGATCAGGGTGGCATCCGGGTCGGCGCCAGCGTACAGGCCGTATTCGCGCACGAGTGAGCCGGCAAAGGAGTCGTAGGTGGCCACAGTCGGCTCGGGTGAGTCGTCTGCGCCGTTGATGACGCTGCTGCCTGCCAGCTGGGCGAGGCGGGTGGAGACGCGCTCGGCCAGCTCGGCGGTGGCCTTGCGGGTGAAGGTCAGCCCCAGGACCTGATCTGGGCGGACGGCGCCGGTGGCGACCAGGTGGACGACGCGCTGGCTCATGGTGGCGGTCTTGCCGCTGCCAGCGCCGGCGACCACCAGCAGGGGCCGCAACGGATAGGCGATGATCTTCGACTGTTCCTCGGTAGGTGAATGCAACCCGAGTTTCTTGGCGAGGGCTTCTGGGGTGAGGTCGGCGGCGCTCATGCCACGGTTCTCCTTCCTTCGGGGTTGACGGGGCAACTGGCCTTGAAAGAGCACCCGCGACAGTGGCCACCGCTGCGAGCGATGAGACTGGCACCGGAAATATCCAGCGCGGCGCGGGCGAGCAGCTCCACATCCCACTCCTTCCCGGTTTCCGGATCGGGACTGGAGGCGAGAAGCAGTCCATCGGGCACCAAGAACACACCACGATCCTTCGTGACGCGCGGCTCCACGCCGAGCGCTGCGAGGCCGGTGCCATCTACCTCATAGCCGAGGGCGGACAGCGCCATGCGGTAGGTGGCGAGCTGCGCGTTGAAATTCGGTTTGTCTGGCTTGCTGATGCCGGTCTTGAAGTCGATGACGCGTACGCGCTGTCCCTGCCCGGCGGGTAGCACACGGTCCGCGGATGCGTCGGGCGGGGTGCCATCGAGGAACTCCAGGCGGTCGATGCGCCCGCGTATGCGAACGGGGATCGGATCCCCCGCGGTCACGGACTCACCGTCGCTGGCCACGGCCCCGGCGTCGGCCACGCACCCGGCATCACCGCCCGCTACGGGCCCGCCACCGTCAACAACGGCGCTTTCCCCCTCGTCGTCCTGGGGGACGGGCAAATCGAGATGGACGTCTACCGTCTGCTCCACCAGGGCGGGGGCGGTGACCGACCCGAGGTAGGCGTCGAGCCGGTCAATCATGTCGCGCACGCGCTGCCGCTGAAGACCACCCAGCCAGGTGTCCGGGTAACCCAGCTCCGGCAACGCGTCCTCCAGGGCCTGGCGCAGCGCGTCGCCGCGCAACCCCTCCCGTTCAGCGCGCTCGGCCAGGCCGTGCACGAGCACGCCGACCCCCTGGGCATCGCTGGTGCCGGTGCCGCCGCCGTTGCGCTGCAGGAACCATTTCAGCGGGCACTTACTGATCGCGTCGACGTCGGAGGGACTGATGCGGATCTCTTGACCCGCGCCGACCAGGGGCGCGGTGGAGGTCGGGTGCCCCAGGCCGGCCCAGTTGGTGGGTGCGGCGGCACTGACGCCGTCGCGGGCGAGTACGGCCAGCAGCTGCTCGGCCTGACGGCCGCGCGCGCGAGCGCCGGCGTCGGCCTGCTCCAGGCGGCCGGCAATGGCTGCAGCGCGCAGTTCCCCCACGAGCCCCGGCAGGGTCAGGTCCGCAACATCCGGGGCGTGGTTGAGCTCGCCGTCCTCGTTGAAGATCTTCTGCTCGGCAGCGGCGGCGACCTCGAACAGGAACGCCGAGGGGGCGGTGTCGGCATCCGCGGCAGCGGTAATCACTAGACGGCGACTGGCGCGGGAGATGGCAGAGAGGAACATGCGGCGTTCGTCGCCCCGGACCTGACTGCGGGCCTCGGCGGGATCTTGTGCGGCCACCCGCCTGCCGTCGGCCACGAGCGGGAGGCGGCCGGTGACGGCGTCGACCAGCAGGCCGGAGTGTGTCACTCCGTCGCGCAGCCGTAGATCGGGCCACACATCCCGCTCCACCCCGGCGACGACCACTACCTCCCACTGGGCTCCGGCCGCGGAGGCCGGGGGGAGGACCGCGACGCCGGGCGGGCGGATTCCTTGCGGGGCCACCGTGTCCGAGGGCAGCACCTCTGCCGCGAGCTCGTTCAGGAAGTCGCCTGCTGCGGCCCCGGGGTGGCGCTCTGCCCACACCTCAGCGCGTTTGAACAGCACGGTGACCACGTCCAGGTCATGTTCCGCCGCCTCGGCCATGAGTGCGGCGGAGCGGGAGGTGCGCGGTGTAAGCGCCGTGGCGCGCCAAGTCTCCGCGCACTGAGAGGCCTGCCAGGCAGCCCACATCAGTGCCTCGGCGTCAACGCGCCCTCCCCTGGCGGCGTCTACAACCCGCCGCAGGACGGCGACGACCCCGGCCGCGCGCTCGAGCCGTATGGCCTGCTCGGCCAGGGGCTCGTCAGCCAGTTCCCGGGCCAGGACGGCAGCCGCCTCAGGACTGGCCAGCACGCCTAGCAGGTTCTCATCCCGGCCGGCCTCGGCGGGCCGGTCGGCGCGCAGGCGGCGCCGCAGCCGACGCAGGTCCAGGTTGGTCAGCCCAATCAGGGGGCTGGTGAGCAGGTCGAAGGCTGTGGCCCACTCGGGTGGGGTGTCGGCGTCCCCGAGGGTGCCGGCCAGCGCGGCGCGACAGGCGTTGATGATGGCGGCCGCGGCCGGCTCGGCGCGCAGCAGCACGGCCGGGGTACTGGAGGCCAGGGGAACGCCGTGGTGGCGCAGTTCTCGGCTGACCGCGCGGGCGGTGCTCGCGGAGCGGACGATCACGGCCATCTGGTCCCACGCGGTGTTGTAGTGGACGTGCTCGCCGCGCAGGATGCGAGCGATCTGGGCAGTCTGCTGGAGCGGCCCGGAGGCGATGATGGTCTCAACACCACTCGGAAGCGCCTGCACGTGCGTCGTATCTTGGGGCGTGTTTTGGGGCGCTGCGTCAATGGCACCCGCTCCGGAAGCATCGTGGGCATCTCCAGCCGCGGCATCTGTCCCGGCGGCGGGCGGCGCAGCGGCGGATGCCGGGCCGCTGACGTACTCGGGGTGCCGGTGAGTAGCGGTGCCGGTGATGGGGATGCGGTCGGCCTGCGCGGCCCACACCTGGGCGAGTGCGGGTGTGCCGCGGTGGACCGTACGCAGCGTTAGGCGCTCGGCGGCGAGCCCGGAGCGATCCTCGGCGGCGTTGAGCAGGCTGGGGTTGCCGCCGCGGAAGACCTCAACGGCGGCGTCGGGATCCCCCAGCGCAACGATCTGAGCGCGGTGACCATCGGCGTCGGGGGCGGCGAGGGCAGCCAGCAGACGGGCGGTGGCAGCGGTGCAGTCCTGGTAGTCGTCGACGATGATAACGTCCGGAACTGGACGCGGCGCGTTCACGCCGTCGTCGCCCCAGGATTCCAGGACCTCGCGGGCGCGGTCCTGCAGGCGGGCCGAGTCCATCTTGCGAACGGCGGAGCGGTTGGCGGCGCTGGGGCGGCCCTGCGCGTCCCAGGTGCGCAGCAGCGGGGCGGCGTGCCGCCAGATGGGGACGTCCAGCTCGGCGCCGAGAGCGGCGAGCTGCTCGGCGGTGACGCCGAGTTCGCCGGCACGGGCCAACAGATTGCGCAGCTCGGTGCGGAAGGCACGTGACTCGACGGCATCGGCGGGCAGGTCCCCCCAGTCGGCCCCGGGCACCAGCCCGGCCAGCGCGGCGTCCTCCTCCGCCCCAGCGAGCAGGACCGGGGCGGGCAGCGGGTCGGGACGCTGGGTGAACGAGGTTGTCAGGATCGTCAGGGCCAGGCCGACGGGTGTGCGTACCCGGACTGTGCCTGAGGAGGCACCGGCGAGGCTGAGCAGGTGGGAGGCGCGCTCGCGCAGGCGGTCAGCGCGGGCCCGTGTGGGCGCGAGCAGGACCGCTTCCTTGCGGCGGGTGGTTACCGCCTCGACCAGCAGGCGCAGAGCGGTGGTGGTCTTGCCGGTACCCGGGGCGCCGAGAACGACGATGTTCGCACCGTCTGCGGCACGACTGAGGACCCGGGCAGCGGAGGCGTCAGGCTCGGGAAGTGGGGGCTGCGCGAGCGGGGGGAGGAGGCGGGGGGCGCCGGTGGGGCTGGACATGCATCCATCTCACCACGGGGGTCCGACGTGAATGGAACGCCCTTAGCGTCACCTGGACATCGAATCGGTGCGGGCGAGGACATCTGGCTGTCCGCGCGACGCGAAACGGCCCGGATTGTGGCGGACCGGGCAAGCCTTTGCGGCAGCAAGGCCCATAGGATCGGGACAGACACCCCTACCGTGGGCCGTTGCCTTCACGGGTTTAGGCGACCCGAGTCCTGGACACAAGGAGTACCCATGCAGGTCACCATCGGAATCAAGCACTCGACTCGCGAGCTCCAGCTGGAGACCTCCGCCTCCCAAGAGGAGGTCCTCGCGGCCGTGGCTGACGCCGCTACCTCCGCGGTCACCCTGACCGATGACAAGGGCCGCAAGGTGTTCATCCCGGCGGGTTCGCTCGCCTACATCGAGATCGGCGAGGCCTCTCCCCGCCGCGTCGGCTTCGGCATCTGACTCGGACCCCGCGAGTAGCGCCATATCAACGGCGCCTGATTCAGGCCTCAAGGTCGGCGCCCGTCTACGGAGACGGGCGCCG
>NZ_PIZC01000012.1:0-27828 GCF_019325145.1 Actinomyces sp. 594 | reverse complement strand
AACAACCACAAGTGTCACCGATGTCCTGACACACCAAGTGTCACCGATGTCCTGAGGCAGAACTGTCACCGATGTCCTGAGACATCACACCACAGCGGCCACCCGCAAATAGTCCTAACGCACCTGGAGGTGCGAGGTGCTTCCTGACTGAGCGCCAAGAACATTTTCGAGTACGCAGCTGAAGTCTTAATGCACCTTGAGGTGCGAGGCGCTTCCTGACGAAGAGGACTTCTTTTTCGGAGTCCAGGACAGAATGTCTTAATGCACCTTGAGGTGCGAGGCGCTTCCTGACAAGATCCTCGATTTCGAAGCGCCCGCCGCAGAGTCGTCTTAATGCACCTTGAGGTGCGAGGTGCTTCCCGACCCCTACCCCTGGAAACCGCGCCATACCGCCACTTCCAGGCCCGGGATCGCCACCGGCTCCGCAAGCACCCCACGGAACCGACTGGCACCAGGCCAAAACTACCACCTTTCGTTGAAAACAAGCCAAGCGCCACCGACACCCCTCAGACCCCCTCCAGCCACCAACTTTCAACGAAGTCATGCAGAAAAGTCAGGGTCAAAATGCACCTATCTTTGTACCGTAGACCGAATTGTAGCCTCCCGGCAGGCGCCACACCAGCCCCACACACCCCAACTGCATCACACGCAACACTCGCAACCACCGCTCTCGTCACCTCCAGGCGTCCCCGCCGCACCGACACTACCGCCGCAAACGACCGCGAGCACCCACCACCCCGCCGCGCCTTTACTACGCCACTTCGCCGTTAACAACGCTAGTTAACGGCCTGCTGAATACCTCAGAGGCCTTCAGCAAACGGCTAAGTGGCGTAGCAAACGGTGAACCGACGTAGCAGACCGCGAACCGGCGTAGCAGACCGCGAACCGGCGTAGTTAACACACCCGGCTTAGGCCACTGACACCTCTCCCGGTCATGTGAGCGCCTAGCGACTCGCGCGTCACGGCATGCAGGAGACGCGGCCCTCAACCTCGGTGCCGACGAGTAGCCCCGTGGAAAACTAGCACCTGCGCCGGTTGGCGCTGACGAAGTAAGCCACGCACCGCTCAGGGCAGTAGTCCTGCGAAGTGGACCCGGCAGCCTTCCGGACGGTGGGCGAGCCGGGTTTCGCGTACCGGATTCGCCCGATAGCCGCCTTCACGTCCGAATCGCCACCACCGGAGCGCTCTCAACTCAACGGCCTCATTCGGGCACAGCCTTACAGCATGCAGGAGACGCAGCCCTCCACCTCGGTGCCGGTCAGCGCCGCCTGGCGCAGGCGGATGTAGTACAGCGACTTGATGCCCTTGCGCCAGGCGTAGATCTGCGCCCGGTTCACATCGCGGGTGGTGGCGGTGTCCGGGAAGAACAGCGTCAGGCTCAGCCCCTGGTCCACGTGCTGGGTGGCGGCGGCGTAGGTGTCGATGATCTTCTCGGGCCCGATCTCGTAGGCGTCCTCGTAGAACTCGAGGTTGTCATTGGTCATGTAGGGCGCCGGGTAGTAGACGCGCCCGATCTTGCCCTCCTTGCGGATCTCGATCTTGGCGACGATCGGGTGAATCGAGGAGGTGGAGTGGTTGATGTAGGAGATCGACCCCGTGGGCGGCACCGCCTGGAGGTTGCGGTTGTAGATGCCGTCCCGCTTGATCTTCTCCGCCAGCTCCGCCCAGTCCGCGCGCGTGGGCACGTGCACCGACGACGCGGCGAAGACCTCCCGAACCCGCTCGGTGACCGGGACGAAGTCCTGGGTCAGGTACTTGTCGAAGAACTCGCCGGAGGCGTACTTGGAGTCCTCGAATCCGACGAAGGTCTCTCCCCGCTCCACGGCCAGCTCATGCGAGGCGGTCAGCGCCGCGAACAGCACGGAGGCGAAGTAGACGTTGGTGAAGTCCAGCCCCTCCTCCGACCCGTAGTGGATGCGCTCGCGCGCCAGGAAGCCGTGCAGGTTCATCTGCCCCAGGCCGATCGCGTGGGACTCGCGGTTGCCGCGGTTGATCGACGGCACGGACTCCAGCTCCGTCTGGTCGGAGACCGCGGTCAGCCCGCGCACGGCCGTGCGGATGGTGCGGGCGAAGTCCGGGGAGTCCATGGTCTTGGCGATGTTCAGGGAGCCCAGGTTGCAGGAGATGTCCTTGCCGACGTGCGCGTAGGACAGGTCCTCATTGAGCACGCTGGGCTCGGACACCTGCAGGATCTCCGAGCACAGGTTGGACATGACCACCTTGCCCTTGATCGGGTTGGCCCGGTTGACCGTGTCCTCGAACATGACGTAGGGGTAGCCGGACTCGAACTGGATCTCGGCCAGCGTCTGGAAGAACTGGCGGGCGTTGATCTTGTCCTTGCGGATGCGCTCGTCGGCCACCAGCTCGCGGTACTTCTCGGTGACGTTGATGTCCGCGAAGGGCATCCCGTAGACGCGCTCGACGTCGTAGGGGCTGAACAGGTACATGTCCTCGTTCGCGCGGGCCAGCTCGAAGGTGATGTCCGGGATGACGACGCCGAGCGAGAGGGTCTTGATACGGATCTTCTCATCCGCGTTCTCCCGCTTGGTGTCCAGGAACCGCAGGATGTCCGGGTGGTGGGCGTGCAGGTAGACGGCGCCGGCGCCCTGGCGCGCACCCAGCTGGTTGGCGTAGGAGAAGGAGTCCTCCAGCAGCTTCATCACCGGGATGACGCCGCTGGACTGGTTCTCGATGCGCTTGATGGGCGCGCCCATCTCCCGCAGGTTGCTCAGTAGCAGGGCGACGCCGCCGCCCCGCTTGGACAGCTGCAGGGCGGAGTTGATGCCGCGGGAGATCGACTCCATGTTGTCCTCGATGCGCACCAGGAAGCAGGAGACGGGCTCGCCGCGCTGGGCCTTGCCCTCGTTGAGGAAGGTGGGGGTGGCCGGCTGGAAGCGGCCCGACATCATCTCACCGATCAGGTCCAGCGCCAGCGACTCATCGCCGTCGCCCAGCGCCAGGGCAACCATGGTGACGCGGTCCTCGAAGCGCTCCAGGTAGCGCTTGCCGTCGAAGGTCTTCAGCGTGTAGGAGGTGTAGTACTTGAAGGCGCCCAGGAAGGTCTCGAAGCGGTAGTCGTAGGCGTAGGCGGCCTTGAAGGCGGCCTTGACGAACTCGGGGCTGTAGCGGTCCAGCACCTGCTGCTCGTAGTAGCCCTCCCGCACCAGGTAGTCCAGCTTCTCCTCAAGCGACGGGAAGGTGACGGTGTTGTCATTGACGTGTTGGAGGAAGTACTGGCGCGTGGCCTCACGGTCGGCGTCGAACTGGATCCTGCCGTTCGCGTCGTACAGGTTCAGCTTGGCGTTCAGGGCGTGGTAGTCGAGGTCCGGGGAGACCGTGGTCTTCGGTGCGGTGCTCGCCGGGGCCGTCAGCGTTTCTGCCAAAACTTGTCCAATCCTTCTTTGACGCGTTCGACGTCGGTAGGGGTGCCGAGCAGCTCGTACCGGTAGAGGAAGGGGACGTTGAGCTTGCTGGCGATGATGTCGCCGGCGATGCCGTAGGCCTCGCCGAAGTTGGTGTTGCCCGAGGCGATGACGCCGCGGCACAGCGACCGGTTGTGCGGGTCGTTGAGGAACTTGATGACCTGCTTGGGCACGGCGCCCTTGATGGCGCCACCACCGTAGGTGGGGACGACGAGGATGTAGTCCTCGTCAACGCTCAGCGGCTCATCCCCCGGGCGCAGCGGAATGCGTGCGCTGGGGTAGCCGAGCCGCTCAACAAAGCGACTGGTGTTCTCCGAGGTAGAGGAGAAGTAGACGAGCAGGGGGCGGTCACTCACGAACGCCTGGCCCCACTCAGATGGCGGCGGCCTCGACGGCGGCGGCCAGGGCCTTGATCTTGTCCGGGCGGAAGCCAGACCAGTGCTCGCCGCCAGCCATGACCACGGGAGCCTGCGCGTAGCCGAGGGAGCGGACCTGCTCCAGGGCCTCGGCGTCGAGAGTGATGTCAACCGTCTCGTAGGACAGGCCGGCCTTGTCCAGGGCGCGGTAGGTCGCGGAGCACTGGACGCAGTTGGGCTTGGAGTAGACGGTGATGGCCATGTCGGTCACTTCCTGGCAGCGAGTAGTTGGAGCGGTTGGTTGATGGTTCGGGTGCGCGTGCACTCCGGCGGCCCCAGCGGACGGGAACCTACCCGGTTGTAATCACACCCATGTAGTTCTCGGGAGGGCAAGCGCCCCCTGCTGCTCAAAACACTACCCCTGGGGGTCGAGGAGCGCCACCACCCCAAGATGATGTGTCTGACGTGTTGTTGTGCATAGACCCTCCGGAGCTGTGGACAGCGCGCCTGACGCTGTGGATGCGGTTGTGGAGCGGGCACAGCCGCCCCGCCCGCCGCCCCCGGCGCCACGACGGCAACGCGACGCCGGATCGGCTAGTTCATGGTCTCGCGGGGGTCTGACACGAATTCGCCCCCTTAGCCCCGAGTTACCCACAGGCACCCCTGCGTCACACCGCGCCCTCAGTCCCCAGCCTGGGGACTGGCCGGGGAAAATACCTCGCGGACCGCACCCGCGCCCGGCGTGTCGCGACTGCCTGCCCGCCGCGCCGACGCCGCTCATCACCCCAGTCCATTCCGTCTCCCCCACAACTTCCCCGCAACCGTGCTACGTTCCCATGAGCCGCCTCACACAGGCCGACCGCACGGCAGCGAGCCCACCAAGGAGAGGACCGCGAGACGACCATGGACGCAACCGAGCGCCGGCAGGCGATCCTGGCCCGCCTCAAGGACGCCACCAACCCGCTGGCCGCAGCCTGGCTGGGCGAGCAACTGGGCGTCTCCCGGCAGATCGTCGTCGGCGACGTCGCCCTGCTGCGCGCCGCCGGCCACGCCATCCGCGCCACCAACCGCGGCTACGTCCTGGCTCGCCCCAGCTCCCGCCCGCGCCGCGTCTTCCACGTCCAGCACGGACGCGACCAGGTGGCCGCCGAGCTGGCCGCGATCATCGACGCCGGCGGCACCGCGCTGGACACGATCATCGAGCACCGCCTGTACGGCCAGATCACCGTGGACCTGCTCATACACAACCACGCCGAGCTGGATCTCTTCCTCGAGCGCATGGCCGAGTCCTCCACCCTGTCCGAGCTGACCAACGGCTGGCACGCGCACACCATCGAGGCCGACACCGAGGCACAGCTGGACACCATCGAGTCGCGCCTGAGCGAACTCGGCATTCTGCGCTGATCCCCCGGCTGACTCCGCGGGGCGAATGTCCGAATCCGGCATAAACGCGTCGGTGCCCCCTTGTTCGACGGCGGCGATTCGTTGAGATCGTGCGGTTTCACGAGGTAAGACACGGTAGCCCCGGGACGTTTGTGCCGTTTTCGGACACTTTTCCGCCCCGCTGGCCCGGCCGCACGCCCTAGCCACGCGCACGGGAGAGGCGGCTCACGCAATTTGTGTCATGACACCTGACGGCTCTCGGCTATCCTTTGAGTGTCTTGACACCTAGCGCGGACGCGCGCTCCCACGCCGTCCCGCCATCCAGGGGAGGCCCCCATGTCCGCATCCTCCAAGCCCACCCCCGCCTCCAAGCCCATCCCCGCCAGCAAGTCCGCCGCCACCAGCAACAACACCGCCACGGGCAAGGCCGCCACGGCCCCCTCCTCAGCTGCCGCCGCCGAGGGGCACGGCCCGCTGGACTGGCTGCGCGCCTTCGGCAACCGCTTCTTCATCGAGGGCCTGACCGGCATGGCGCACGGCCTGTTCGCCACCCTGATCATCGGCACGATCCTCACCCAGATCGGGGCCTTCATCCCCGGGACGGTCGGCGGCCTCATCGTGCTGATGGGGCGAGTGGCCTCCTCAATCACCGGCGCCGGCATCGGCCTGGGCACGGCCCGCCGCCTGGGGGCCGACGCCTTCGTCACCATCTCCGCGGCCGCCGTCGGGCAGGTCGGCGCCCAGGCGTCCGGCCTGCTGGCCGGCAGCGCCATCCTGACCGACGACGTCGGCACCGCCCTGCTGCTGCGCGGCCCGGGTGAGCCACTGGGCGCATTCGTGGCGGCGTGCGTGGCCATCGAGGTCGGCCGCCTGGTCTCCGGCAGGACGCCGGTGGACATCCTGGTGACGCCGTTGACCACCGTCGTCGTGGGCGGCGGCGTCGGGCTGCTGGTAGGCCCGCCCATCTCCTCCGCCATGACGGCGCTGGGGCAGCTGGTCAACTGGGGCACCGAGCGGCAGCCGCTGCTGATGGGCGTGATCGTCGCCGTCATCATGGGGATGGTGCTGACCCTGCCGATCTCCTCGGCGGCCCTCGGCGTGATCCTGGGACTGTCCGGCATCGCCGCCGGGGCAGCGACGATCGGCTGCGCCACCCAGATGGTGGGCTTCGCCGTCGCCTCTTTCCGGGAGAACCGCTGGTCCGGGCTGCTGGCGCAGGGCCTGGGCACCTCCATGCTGCAGATGCCGAACATCCTGCGCCGACCACTTATCTGGGTGCCGCCCACGCTGGCGTCGGCGCTGCTCGGGCCGGTGGCCACCGCCGTGCTGCACATGGAGTCCAACGCCGTCGGCTCGGGGATGGGCTCGGCCGGGCTGGTCGGTCAGATCATGACCTGGCAGACCATGAGCAGCGCCATGCCCACAGGACAGCTGCTGGCCACGATCGTGCTGTTCCAGTTCGTGGCCCCGGCGGTGCTCACCCTGGCCATCAGCGAGTTCATGCGCGCCCGCGGCTGGATCCGCCCCGGCGATATGGCACTGGCCGCAGCCTGAGTTCTCCACTACCCCGTCACCCTGCGGCGCGCTCGCCGTCGGCAATGCATGCAACCCCACATACGACTATGAGCACATCCGTGCCATACTCGTAATCGAAACGCGATTGTCATTCGGTGGCGGCCCCCGCGTCACCCGAAACAGCCCTGACCCGGGTGAAGGAGGTAGAACTTGACCTCACAGGCCTCACAGACTCCATACGCGGCAATGCCGCCACTCCCTGTCGGCTGCCGACCGGCACCGCGGCAGGTGGTTGCGGAGAGTATTGCGATTGACCTTGCCATCGTGCTGCTACCCCTGGCTGTCGGCCTAGTTGTGCCGGGGCCGGCACTGCTCAGGCTTGCGCTCGTACTGGGGGCGCTCGGCCTGCTCCTGGCACAGCTCGTGAGCCACTGCCTGTACGGCAGAGCTGTCGGCGGCCGCCTGCTGGGACTGCGCACCGTCGACGCCGACGCCGGGCTCCCCACCGGGACGGCGCGTTCCCTGCTGCCACTTGCGCGCCTAGGCGCAGCGGCCGGCGCCGCTGTGCTGGACGTCCGGCAGGGCCCGGATCCGTCGCGCGGGACCCTGGACGACCTTGACGCGTCGGCCGCCCGAGCCCTGGAGGCGAGTGCGGCGTCTGCGCCCCCGCAGCCTCCCGCCGAGCCGCAGCGGATCACGGCTCCCCCGGCATCTCCCATGATCACGCCGACGCCGGCCGAGCCAGCCACGACCGCACCTTCACCCGCCAAGACACCGCCGGCGCTGCGCGCAGTGCCGGCGCAAGCAACCCAGCCGACATCCATGCCGCTGCCGCCCGCTGTGCCACCGCAGCCGGCACCTCCACCCCCACCGCCTCCCGAGCCCGCTCAGCAACCGGTCACCGAGCCCCTGCCGCAGGCACCCGCCCCACCCCGCGTCACCCGTAAGGCGCTCAGGGCCAAGGAGAGGGAGCGGGAGCGTGCGCGCGCCCGGCAAGACCTGGGCTTCACGGACCCCGACTCCGAAACCCCCTCAAGGATGGTCGGATGAACCCGGCACCAGCCCCAACCGCATGCGGCGCGGTGACGCCGCCCAGCCAACCCAGTCAGGTGGACAACGCCCATGCCGCGTGAGAACGAGCAGGCGGTCCTCGACTCCGCGCGCGTGCACCATGCGCGCCTGCGCGACGCCCTGGAACGTGGCCGCACGCCGGGGAGGAGCCGGGCTCAGGCGCCCCGGCTGATCGCGTCACTCGTGGTCGCTGCCCTTGCGTGCAGTGGCTGCGTGGGCTACGCCTACGTCTCCACGCACCTGGACTCGATCCGCAGTACCCCGGGCGGAAGCACAAGTACCCCCACGGACAGCGCCACCGTGGCGCCCGCACCTCCCCAGCCGACGGATGCAGCGGCACAGGCATCCCAGGAAGCAGAGCAATGATCCCCTACACCCGCATTACCCTTGTGGCAGACCGGTCGCGGGCCGAGCTGGTTGTGCCCTCCACCGAGCCGGTCGGCACTCAGATGCCGACGCTGCTGTCCCTCCTGGGCGACCAGTCCAGCCACTCCGGCACCCCGCTGGCGCTGCGCCTTGTGCGCGCCGACGGCCGCCTGGTGGACCCCGAGCTGGACCTGGCCGCCCAGGAAGTGCTCGACGGCGAGGTCTTGCGCGTTGTGGCCGACGACGAGATTCCGCCACCCGCGCGCGTGTCCGACCTGAGCGAGGCCATGGCAGATCTCACCGAGGCGCATCCCGGTAGGTGGCGGCGCACGGACCGTCCGCTCGGGGTCGGCATCCTCATCGGCGTTCTAACCGCGCTCGCCACCTGGCCCGAGCTCCAAGCACTCACGCCGACGGCGCACACCTGGGTGGCGCTTGTGGGCCTGCTTTTGCTCTCCGCCGTAGTCGTGCTCCGGCGCGGCGGTGCTGGCCCGTCGGGCGCCGACGTCCTGGGCGCCTGCCTGCTGCTGGGGCTGCTGGCGGCGCAGAGCCTCACCCTGGCGAGGACCGGAACCGAATCCGGGGTGCTCGCAGCCCTGGCCCTGGTCCTGTTGGTGACGGCCGCCCTGGGACTGGCGCTCGACCGCCCCGGTTGGATCGCGGGGGCCGCCGTCGGGCTCGGCGCCGAGGGCCTCTGGATGCTTGTGGCCGCCCTGAGCCCCACCACGAAGCTGGCCCACGGCGTCCTGGCGGTGCTCGCGCTGGTACTGGCAGGCTGCCTGCCGTGGGTCGCGCTGCTGGTCTCCGGTGCCGCCCGGCTGGATGACACGGCCTTGACCGGGGTGCTGCCACCACGCGATCGTGCCCGGCACAGCCTGTCCGCCGCCCACGACTCGCTGCTGGTCTCCTGCCTGGTGGCAGCAGCCGCGCTGGCATGGGCGACGGCGAGCCTGGCGCGGCAGGAGGATCCGTGGGCTCACTGGCTGGCCGTGGCCGTGGTGGTTGCCGCGGCGCTGCGCTCACGCGCCTTCCCGCTGCGGGCAGAGGTCATTGCGCTGTGGCTGGCCTGCCTGCCGGCGCCGCTGATACTGGCCTCCCCGCTGCCGTGGCCGCAGCGTGGCGTGCTGCTGGGCGTCGTCGTCCTGGTGCTGGCGGCAGCCGCCCTCTACCAGAGCGCCGATCAGACCCGCGTGCGCCTGCGCCGCCTGGGTGACGTGCTGGAGGCGGCGGCCACCATCGCCACGGTGCCGCTGCTTTGCGGCCTCGACGGGCTCTTCACCCACCTCCTGGGGCTGTTCTCATGACTGCGCCGGAGTTGCGGAGCTCACTGACGCGCCGCGCAGACGCCGCCCGTATGGACCGCCTGCGCCGCCCACTTGACCTGTGCGCCCTGGTGCTGACCGGGGCGCCTGCTTGGCGCCGCGCCGCTGCGCAGACACATCGGGACCTGGCGCAGCCGCTGCCGCTGACCTGCCGTATTGCCGTGGTGCCGTTGGTGCCTGCATGTGGGGCCACCACCGTGGCCCTGCAGCTGACCGGGGCGCTGACCCGCGCCAGGCGGGCGCCGGCACTGCTGCTGTCCGCGTCGCCAGGCCCTGCCTCCGCCGCCGACCAGCTGCCCTTCTCCCGCTCCTGGCCCCTGGCGGATCCTGTGCCCGCCGCGGTGCCTCCAGCGGAGAGCGGGCCGGTGCTACGCGGCGCGGCTGGCTGCGGGCCGGATGGCCTGACTTCCTGCCTGCGGGTCACGTCAGCGGACATGGCGCCGCTGCAGGCGTGGCATAGGGCACGGCGCGAGCTGGGGCACTTCTTCGATACCTGCCTGACCGAGTTCGGTCTCCTGTCCCCCGCCGAGCTGGCGGAGATTGCCCAGCTTCACCACGCGATTGTGCTGGTGTCCCCGGCACGGCGCCGCGAGGTGGAGCGCAGCCGCATACTAGTAGGGAGGCTCAACAAGGTGCTCAACGATGCCCTGCCCAACCGCCCGGCCGGCGTGATGAGCACTGAGGCCGACGCCGCTGACGGTCTACCCGGCACGGCCCCCGCTGCCCCCGGCCTGGAGCGCCGGTCTCCCGTCGTGCTGCACGCAGTAGTCGCCACCTCCCCCGGGCACCCGCTCATCCCACGCCTGCACCCCGACGAGGTGCTGGTCCCGTATGACACCGCGCTGGGGCGTCCCGGTCCCACTCCCCTGCGGCGTCCTACCGGCTTCGCCTTCTCCTCACTGGCCGCGCGCGCAGTGGATGCGGCTGCCCGGTCTGCGCAAGGCACTGCACGAACCGCTGCGGGAGGTGAGGCATGATCCGCACCGTCCACCGCCCCGGGCGCCTGCACCGCCCGCTGGAGCTGCCCGAGCCGATGGTGCTGCCCACGCCCCCGCAGCTGTCCGATACCGGCGCGGGTCAGGGGTTCCCGTTCCAGATGATGCTGCCCCTGGCCGGGGCCGGCTCATCCATGCTGATGATGACGCTGCTGCGGTCCAACCTGATCTTCGCGATCCTCGGCTCGGTGGTGATGCTCGTGACCATGATCGGCATGCTGGCTGCCACCTTGTCCCGCCGTAACGGGCAGGCCCGCCAACGCCGTGAGCACCGCGAGCGCTACCTCGACTCGCTCGCGGACGCCGCGGGCGTCCTGGAGGCCGCCGCCGGTCAGCTGCGCAAGCACGCCTACCAGGCCCACCCCGCCCCGCAGGCGCTGGCCTCCTGGGCAATCTCCCCCGACCGGCGCTGGGAGCGACGTCGCACCGATAGTGACTTCCTGCGGCTGCGGCTGGGTACCGCCGACCTACCTCATCCGCTCGCAGCCATGCCCCGCTCCGACGCCGTGGCCCAGGCTGATCCCCTGCTGGTGCAGGAGGCGCAGACCTTGGTGGACAGCTACGCGGTGCAGTACGCGATGCCCGCCACCGTTGATCTTGACGCGGCCGGCGAGGTGTCACTGATCGGTCCCCGGGAGGTCACCCGCGCCCTGGCCCGCACCCTGCTGGTGCAGGCGGCGGTGCATCACGCCCCGGAGGACCTGCACATCGCGCTCGCCTATGACAAGTCCGTGGCACGGGTGTGGGAGGGAGTGGCTAGGCTCCCCCACCTGCGCATTCATGGCGCCTTCGACGGTCCGGTTGCGATGCGCCGAGTGGGGGCGGACCAGCAGGACCTGGAGCGGGTGCTGCGGCCCGAGATCGCCGCCGCCGCGAAGGCCGCTGCGCAGGTGGCGCGGATCGGGACGGGCGGCGCGCAGCGGCGTCGGACCCGGCTGCTCGCCGTCGTCGACGCCGAGGGGCCGGCCCAGTCCCTGGCGATCCCCGACGCCTCCCTGCGGGCGCAGGACGTGGGGGCGACCGTCCTTCACCTGGTCACCGACCGTCTGGATGAGCCCTCCGACCCGTCGCTGCGGCTGACGGTGCGTGAGGACGGCACGGTGCTGGTGGAGGACCTGCGGCCGGTCACTGACGCCTCAGGCAGGATCGATAATGACGCCGCACCGATCCCGCCCACCGTGGTGACCCCCGACGAGTTGGGCCCGGCGGCCGCTGAGGGCGTGTGCCGGGCGCTGGCGCCGCTGTCGCTGGGGGCGGCCGCCGAGCGGGAAGTGGAAGACACCTCCGCCACCTCGCTGGCTGACCTGCTGGGGGTGGACGATCCCAGGCGCATTGATGTGCCCGCGGCCTGGCGGCCCCGCTCGGCCCGTGACTTCCTGCGGGTGCCGCTGGGCACCGATGACAACCATGAACTGGTGCTGCTGGACCTGAAGGAGTCCGCCCAGCTGGGGGTCGGGCCGCACGGGCTGTGCGTGGGCGCGACCGGTTCGGGCAAGTCCGAGCTGCTGCGCACCCTGGTGACTGCGCTCGCCGTCGGCCACGGCCCGGAGGACCTGTCAATGATCTTGGTTGACTACAAGGGTGGCGCCGCCTTCGCGCCCTTCGCCTCCCTGCCGCACGTGGTGGGGCTGATGGATAACCTGGCCGACGACGCCGGGCTCATCGAGCGGGCGCGCGCCTCGATCGCCGGTGAGGTGGTGCGTCGGCAGAAGCAGCTGCGGGATGCCGGCTCCTCCCCCGATATCGCCCACTATCGGCGGCTGCGCGAGGAGCATCCGGAGATGGCGCCCATGCCGCACCTGTTCGTCATCATCGACGAGTTCGGGGAGCTGCTGACGGCGAATCCTGACTTCGTGGACCTGCTGCTGACGATTGGGCGCATCGGCCGGTCCATAGGCGTGCATCTGCTGCTGTCAAGCCAGCGTATTGAGGGCGGCAAGCTGCGGGGTCTGGACACCTACCTGTCCTACCGGATCTGCCTACGTACCTTCACCGAGGGGGAGTCCTCCACGGTGATTGGGGTGCCGGATGCATTCCACCTGCCCGCCTCCCCCGGGTACGGGTACTTGAAGGTGGACACTAGCGTGTTCACGCGCTTCCGGGCCGGCTACGTCTCCGGCCCGGTGGAGGAGGTGGAGGCCGAGCCCGTCCCTGCCGACCGTGAGGAGCAGGTGCCGCTGCTGCTGCCGGTGTACAACGGCCTGGAGGGCGAGGAGCCGACGGCGGCGCAGGCCGTCGTCCCGGAGGGGCACACCACACGGCAGACGGTGGTGGATGCCGTGGTGGCTCAGCTGAGCCGGGCCGCTGAGCCCATGGCGCCGGTATGGCTGCAGCCGCTGCCTGCCCGTCTGCCGCTGACGAGCGTGCTTGGCGGACCTTTGCGGCGCGACGCCGTCGGGCTGCGGGTGCCCGCCCCTGCCGGTCCCGGGCCCAGGGTGCCGGTGGGGCTGGTGGATGATCCCGCCCGCCAGCGCCAGCAGCCGTGGCTGGCGGACCTGACTGTGGGCGGCGGGCACGTGGCCGTGGTTGGGGCGCCGCAGAGCGGCCGCACCACGTTCCTGTGGACACTGGCCACGGCGGCAGCACTGACCCATGCCCCGGATCGGCTCGCCTTCTACGGGGTGGATGCCACCGGCGGCGGGTTGTCGCGGCTGGCGGCGCTGCCGAATGTGGGAGGCGTGGCCACGCGCGGGGACCGGGAGCGCATGCGCCGCGTACTGGAGGAGGTGGTGGCGATGCTGGACCAGCGCGAGCGGGTTCTGGCCGCACGTCACATCGACTCCCTGGAGGTGCTGCGCGCCCGGCACGCCGCGGGCGAGTTGCCCGAGCTGGCCAGCGCGGACGTGGTGCTGCTGGTGGACGGTCTGGGCCTGCTGCGTTCGGACTTCCCGGAGCTGGAGGACCCGCTGGACGAGGTGCTGCGGCGTGGCGGTGGTTTGGGGGTGCATGCGGTGATGACGCTGTCGCGCGGCAATGACCTGCGCATGTCGCAGCAGTCGCTGGTGGGCACCCGCCTGGAGCTGCGGCTGAACGATCCGGCGGATTCGCTGGTGGCGCGCAAGCTCTCGGCCACGCTGCGGGCGGATACGCCGGGGCGGGTGCTGCGCACGGACAGGCTGTTCGCCCAGGTGGCGCTGCCGGTGGTTGAGGATGCCGACCTGTCGGACGGCGTCGGTGCGGCCCTGCAGGCGCTGGCGGAGCAGATCGGCGATGCGTGGTCGGGGCCGCTGCCGGCACCCGTGCGCATGCTGCCGGAGAGTATTGACCCGGCGGACTTGCCCGACGGTGAGCAGGAACCGGAGCTACTGCCGCTGGGACTGTTCCAGGACACGATGACGCCGATCAATTTGGACCTTGGAGGGCGTGACCCGCATCTACTGGTGCTGGGCGATCCGGGCTGCGGCAAGAGCACTGTGTTGCGCGGCGTGATCGAGTCGCTGGTGGAGCGGCACACGCCCGATGAGCTGGTGGTGGGCGTCTATGACGTGCGGCGGACGACGGCCGGGGCCTGCCCGGAGGCGTTCCTGGGTGGGCACGCGACGTCGACGGCGCTGGCCGGTGGACTGTCGGCGTCGATCGCGCAGGAGCTGCAGCGCCGCTCCGATGCGCTGGCGGCGGGTGAGGCGGTGGAAGGGCCGCGGATCGTGCTGGTGGTGGACGACTATGACATCCTGTCCTCAGGCGGCAACGGGCCGCTGGGGCCGGTCATCCCGTTCTTGTCCTCGGCGCGGGATCTGCGACTGAATGTGGTGCTGGCCCGGCCGGTGGCCGGGGCCTCGCGGGCCTTGTACGACCAGCTGCTGCAGGCGCTGCGGGACACGGGGGCGACCGGCCTGATCATGGACGGTGACCGCGGCGAGGGGGCGCTTATCGGCGGTGTGCGGGCGGAGCATCTGCGGCCCGGGCGCGGCTGGTGGGTGCGTCGGGGACGCAAGCCGCGCCTGGTTCAGGTCGGCGACTTCACGCCGACCGGCGAGTGAGCTTCATGCCGACCCGAGGCCGGGGTGCCCGGCTACTTGATGAAGGGGATGCCGCGGAACGGCACGACCTTGCCGCGGCTCGCCCGGACGCCGAAGGCGATGCAGATGATCACGTGGATCAGGGAGATGAGCAGCCAGGCCAGAACCGGCAGCCCCCACGGTAGGAAGTCGTCTGAACCGTCATCAGGCATGAAGGCGAACAAGTACACAAGGAAGCTACCGAGGAACACGATGGTAGCCAGTAGATAGTTGATTCCCCAGCTCGCGGCGGCCGTGCCATTCGTCCGTACAGGTTCGGGATCCTTACGGCAGTTCAAGCCAACGGCGATCATAATGACCGACGTTATGATCGCTCCGACGCCGGGATAGAAGCCGAATACGAATATCCCCATGAACCAAGCGATTGCGGCCGTTGGCCGGGGCCGCACCTGCGGGTGGTACGGCCCGCCGTAGGGCGGGGGCGGCACCTGCTGCGGTGTCCCGGGCGGGACCGGGTACGGCACCTGAAATGCCGGGTATGGGCCGCCGGGTACGGGCTGAGCCTGTGTGGGCGGCACCGAGGCCCGCTGCTGGGGAAACTGTGGCGAGACGGGATAGTCAGGGTAGGGGCTGCTCACCGGTTCTGCTTCATCCAGTCCGGGGTCGCTTTGGGGTCGCGGGGGAAGAGCTGAAGCTCTTGGGCGACATCCTCGGGGGTGTAGGGCGGGTTGAGGACGGGTTCGTGGTCGTAGTCGAAGTCGGAGATCAGCTGGTAGTCCTGCTTGTTCATGGTGAACACGCCCCTGGTCCAGGCTCCGCCGCCGGGCCGGGCCATGGCGATGCGCACCTTGACGGCGGGCTCGACGACCTCCCGTGGCACGATGTTGTCCTCCCAGCCGCCGCGGCGCATTAGCCCGGAGGAGCGCAGCGCCCGGCTGCGCACGCCGGCGCGGGTGCCCACGGCCTGGACCTCGATGGACATCTCCTCCACGTGGGCGGAGCGCATCCAGCGTGCGCAGGCGTCAGACAGCGCCTCGACGGCCTGCATCTGTGCTTCGAAGGACCACTCGGTCATGAGTTCCTGCCTCTACTCTGCTCGGGTCAAACTGGCATCGGCGTTTACCAAAACGACACTACCGCGAACGAAGACGCACCGCATCCCAGAGCGGGGTCACATGCGTCACGATCGTCCGAAACGATTTCCAAGCTGCGTTCCAGCCGCTCCGGGCCGAGTTTGTGTCCGGGACCCGGACAAACGACTCCGGGACACCTAGACACCTGCCACCTGGCCCCTGCGCAGAAGTAGTTGAAATCACGCGGTTCTGCTGCCGCCGGCCGAGGCCGGCACCGCCGCTTGTCCCGAATCCGGACACCAAATCGGGTCCGCGGTCGCGTTGGCCCCCGTCACCTCCAACGAGACTTACCGTCCGAGGGCGGGTGGCCGTGGAGGCGTGTGCGCCTGGAGCCTGTCACAATCTATGACAAACACCGTCTACACCCACCGAAGCCAATCCGGCGTCCGCATGATTCCAACGTTTCCTCCCAGGAAGTCAACGCCCCCGAGCGCGTTTGTCATGGATTTGGACACACCAGGATTCCGCCGCCGCTTCAGCTCACTCGCCGCGCTCCTGCTCACGCTTACGACGACGCGCCTCACGCCGACGAGCATTACGCTCTTTACGCTTCTCATACTCAGCAGCACGCTCAGCCAGCCACTCCGGAATATACTCAGGATCACGCGGATAGATGTCCAGCTCAATCGCGTACTCACCCGCACCGGCCGGAACCGAACCAAAATCCGGCTCCCGCATCCAGTCACACGCCTGGTGCAACACCCCATCAGACGCATCCATCCACAACCGACACCACGTCCACGCCCCACGACCAGGAACAACCTGCGCAGCCCTTAGTTTACCCTGCGGCGAACTGAGTTCCCACGGAATTCTCACGGATTCCTTTTCGTCAGCTCGCAGCAGCCATGCAGTATTTCGCTGGGTAAGTCCTATGCCATTAGTCTCAATTTCCGCTCGATCGCTTTGTGTTGTTTCTAACCACGCCCGAAATTCGCCCTCAATACGAGGCAATAGCTCCCCGTCGCTAGCCGTCATTTCCGCTCCGTTCCCTTGTTTTAAACATCGAGTCTGGCCTTATAATCGACTATTCTCTGTTCACGAATTTCTTCTGTTCCTGCAAGCCATTCTGTTCTGTCCAACTGACGGTAAACTCCGTTGGTACTCTGTCTACCGGGTTCACGTCCCCCAGCCTGGCCACTGAGCCGGCGTTTGCGGGCGGCCCGTCGTACTCGATACGGATGTCGATGTTCCGGTAGTTGCCCGGGTTGTCAGCGATCCTCTGCTCCAACTCATAGAAGCTACCCGGATGATTACCGTTCACCGACTCTTTCATCGGCACCACGTTAATGTCCTCCGGCGGCGCACCGAACCGCTTACCACCAAGGTGACCACCCTGGAAGCCACCACCCAGACCATCACCATAATGGCCTATCCGCCGCTGCACCGCCTTCGACTCATACGTCGCATCAGCATCAACCACATCCAGACGATCCACCTGAAGACGCACCGTACGACCCCAATCATCAGTCGTATAGTGGAACTTCCCATCCACCGTATACGTCGCATTCGGCAGAGGATCCCTCAAATCCGGATTCATCGTCGTGGACGTCCGACCCAACCACGTCTGCCGCTGCACCGCCGAGTCCGCCTCCACATGCACAACCTCACCGGCGTCGTTGGTGTAGTACTTTCCGCGTCCCTCTACCTCGTAGCAGGTGTTCGGCTCCAAGTCCACACCCTTGCCAAAGGGCTTAGTCGGCTTAGGCACCAGCGGACTGTCGGCATCAACCTTTACCGTCTGCTCCGTGCTGGGACGATGCTCCCGGTTGAACGCATCCTTATCCGGGTCATAGTCCGGCGTGCGCTGCTCGGTGTCGGGCGAGTCCTTGACCTCCGGCGAGCGCTCCCCATCCGACGCGACCCCATCCCCGTCCGGCGTGCGGCCGCCATCAGAAGCCGCATCACCGTTATGCGTCCGACGCACCCCATCAGGCGCATCCGCATCGGGGGTGCGCCCGTCCGGACTCACATCCCCATCAGGACCCCTGCCACCGTCGGGCGTCGCATCGGCATCCGGCCTACGGCCGCCCTCCGGCACGTCGCCCCCATCACCACCGCGTGCATGCGGAGCATCGGGCGCATCAGGAGCGGCGTCCATGTCCGGGGTACGCCGCGTGCCGGGCGCATCCACGTCGCTGCGGCCCAGATCAATCCCGTCCAGATCCGGAGTCTGATTACTCCCATCACCGTGGGTACGTGGGCTCCGCACTCCACCGTCAACATCTACACCCATGTCAGGCAGATCGGTGCGAGCGTCGACGTCGACACTGGCGTCGGTGGCGCCGTCCGCCCTACCCCTGCGGCCAGGCAGGTCAAGATCAGTAAAGTCCAGATCAACTTTGCCCAGAACAACCTTGAGGCCCTTGCCCAACGTAATGTCCACCACTATGCCAAGCGGGTCCAGGTAGTTCAGCACCTTGCCCACCACAGCAGCCCAGCGCGCGGCCCTACCTGCCTTCGAGGCGCCGGAGGTGACCTTGGTGGCGATGCCTACACCTGGAAGTGCGAGGGAGAGGACATTGAACACTAATCCGCCCGCCGCGCGGGCCGGGTCATCCTCCCACACGTCCCAGCAGACGAAGCCTTTTGCAGTCTCCTTCCAAGCGCCCGTTGCCGTAGGCGAGGGATGCCAGCCCGCATAACTGCCGTCCTCATTCCAGGTGAAGCCGAGCAGCATGCTCATGCCCCGCCATGTGGCGGCAAAACGCTCGCCGTCGTGGGTGAAGCCGTCACTGCCCTCGAATTCAGCCCCGCCCAGATTCAGCACGCCGTTGACCATGCCGCCCAGGCCCTCACACACAAGCCCGTCCCACAGGAAACGCTTGGTGGACACCGCAGCCTTCTTCGGGCAGGCGTCCTGCCGGTCCACCGGGCTGCCCCAAGCCTGGCCCTCGGCGTCATCGGGAATCTCCGAGTAGCCGTAGCCGAGCTCGTCATCGTCACCCGTGGGGTTGGCGTGATAGCCCTCCAGGCCGTCCAGGGCGCGGATGTTGTTGGCGCAGGTCCGTTCAGCATCCCACATGTCCACCTGGATGCCGTTGGCAGTGGTGACCAGGCCGTTGTTCTCATCTACCAGGTCCTGATCATGGTCCCACTCCGGGTTGTCCTTGATCTTCGCCTTGAAGGCGACCGCAGCCGCTTTCAAGGTCTGTGCCCGCGACTTGATGCCGGACATCGACTCCGCAAAGGTGGACAGATACCCGGCCATGCTCTCCAGGGCGGAGGCCAGCGTGTCGGTGTCCGTCGCCACCGGATCCATGGCGGCATACAAGGTCTCCTGCTCGGGTGCCTTGTACACGTTCTGGATGCCCGCCCACTTGGTCTTGATGTCCGAGCCGGAGGTACGCAGGTCACCTGCCTTCGTCTTCAGGTTCGTCGCCGCAGTGCTCATCGAGTCGACGTCGAAGTCCACAGCGGGGATCTTCGTCTCATCAAAGGGGGTAGCCATAGGGTCAACTCACTACGTCGGGGGATATCAATGGGCCTGGCGCTGGAACTCCAGCGCGGACGCCTCATCGTGCTGCTGGTAGGCGTTGACCGCCTTAACGGTGTTGTTCAACACGTTACTGATCGTCGTGGTGACGGACTCGAAGTCCGGCTTGTGCGTATCGATCCAATCGATGACCGCTTTAGCCACGAGCGCTGACTGCATGAGTTCCTCCCCATTGGAGTCCGTACCCATGCCGCTGGCCTCGGCGCACGGCGTGACCACGTTTCCCAACTCATCGCTGACGCCGTTCAGGGAGGTGGTGAAATCGCCCTCCTGACCCGGGGTGGAGTCCACCAGCGCCTGCTCATCAGACAGCACCTGCGCCACGCCGTCAGGATCGATGTCCCAGGCCGACACCGCCGTCAGCCGATCTCATCCACGGCCTGGCGGGCGCGCTGCAGCGTGGACTGAGCGCCCTCATCCGTGGTCTGCATCGACTGCCGCAGCGTGGCAATGATCCCCCGCACCTCGCCCGCTGCATTCTTCCAGCGCAGCTCCTTGGCCTGGTACTCATCCGAGACGCCATCGGCCTGGTACTGGGCCATGGCGGTCTTGACGTCGCTGTCACGCTGGTTGATCAGGCTCTCGAGCCGCGAGGCGACCCGCTCAAAGTTCGCCTGCACCTCCTGTGAGGCGCCGACGTCGTAGGAGCGCTTGTCAATCTGGTTGGCCATACTCGTCCCCTCCTTGAGGACACAACTTACTCAATCGTGGAAGTCTTCTTGATCAACGTCGGCCTCTCCGACGCCTACCGGCAGGTCGTTCCAAGCCGACTCAGCGAGCAGATCCGAAGCGCGCGGAGTCGAAGCTCACCGAGCCCTCGGCCGCACGGGTGGTATCCACCATCTCCTGCTCACCCTGCGTGAATGCGATGTCCATGCCGCTGATACCACCCAGAACAGCCGCCAAGGAGGCGTTCAGCTCTGCCGAGACCTCATCCGTGCGGGCCTTGAATCCGTCGAAGGCGGCCCGCCCGCTGCCGTTGAAGCGGCCCTCCAGCGGCTCCGCCGCAGCGACCAGCTCCTTGACCAGCGCGCCCAGGTCCTCATTGGAGGAGGAGGTCTGCTTGGTCAGCGTCGTCAGCGTGGACGCGCCCATGTCGAACTTCATGTGTTGTGCCCCTCAGGAAGGAATCAATTGCAGGTGTAATACAGCCCGATACAAGTACCGAATCGGGACCGCGGGGCCGCCGGGGCGGCTACGTCGCGTAGCATTGCACTCCGTCAGCAGTCACGCAAGAGTAACGTCTGCCGCGAGTCGGTGCGCACAACCCATGCGAACTCAGTCCGGTGCGGCGCGCCGCGACATCCACCGCCATCCCTCTTCGCCCGTCCCCGGAAGGAGCCACGCCCACCCATGCCTCATGGAACATTCGCCCTGCCCGGCGGGCCCCGGGCCGAGCAGCCCACCTTCAAGATGACGCACCCTATGCTCGACGCCCAGATCGGCAACCGCGCCAGGGTAACCAGGCTCCCCGGCCCCGTCGTCGCCCTGACCGAGCCGCTGGCAGACCTACTGCACCGCACCGCCGGAAGCTCCCAGCGCACCATCCTGGTAGTCCCCGAGAACAGCACCGTCACTCCCGCCTTCGACCGCCTCACCGACGCAACCGGCACCATCGTGCTCGTCCAGGAGGGCCCCACCTACCGCGAGCTGCGCTCCGGCCGCCTGATCCCGCAGCTCGGGCAGACCCTCGAGGTCCTGGAGCAGCAGCAGCTGACGGTATCCCCGCGGCACATGGTGCAGCGAGACGTCCGCCCCATCCTCACCGTGTCAATCTCCGCCTATCACCCCACCCGTCGCAGCACCCGGCTAGGCGGCGTCGTGGAACTGGTCACCGAGCAGCTGCTACCCGACGCCGAGCTTTCCTGGGGCGGCTACGAGCCTGCCGGCGCATTCTGGGACCGCGACGCGCTAACAGGCTTCTGCCGCGCGCACATGCCCACCGTCCACCTGGTGCTGGCCGGCCACGGCTACAACGGCACCCTTACTGGCACCCTCACCGCCTCCCGCACCAACAACGGCCTGGAGGAGTACGTGGAGCTGAACCTTGCCGGGGCCACACCACCCACCGCATTCCGCGACCGGGCCATGGCACTGTTCCGGGCAGTGGCCGAGCAGGCTAAGCCGCAGTTCGCGCTCGCCATGCGCACCTACGCCCGCGCCGATACTTCCCTGCCAGTGACCGTGAGGCGCCCGCCCACGCCCCTAGCCGTGCTCATCGGCGCCCCGGGTATGCGACAACTCGGCCTCGACGCCGCGCGAGTGGCCGCCGCCCACGGCGGCCAGACCACCGGCTACGGCCGCCGCCGCGGCCTGCTGGTGCCCCTTGAATCCAACTTCGACGCCGACTGGGGCCCGCTGCTGAACCTGGTGCACACCCTGGACGGCGACGCCGGGAACGTCAGGCGCGCCCTCGGGGTGGAGGGCAGTACGCCCAACAACCATGGCCCCGCCGCGCAGCAGACCTGACTCGCCCAATACGCCCCATATACGTCAGCCCGCATCCACTCGGACTTCTCAGACTTCAAGGAGTAGCAGCAGTGCCCCGCATTATCACCGCAGTCACCCAGGAAGTGCCTGAGGTCCTGGACGTCGTCAGCCTGGCGCTTGCCCGCGACATCACCGCCACCTACACCCGTACCGCGGACAACGCCGCCGTAGCCATCTTCACGGACTTCTCCGACCTCCGCCCCAGCCTGGAGATCGTGAGACCGAGCCTGGTTGCCGACGCGCGCGAGCTCACCCGCATATTCCAGGTCGACTTCCCACGGGACTGGGAGCCACCGTACGTCATCAACCAGTTCCTGGTGCCCTGGGAGGAACGCTGCGACGTGTTCACCCAGGTGCCCATCGACGTCGGCATCATGTTCCACGGTGTAGCAGTCAGCGAGGGCTCAGTCCTACCCGTACCGGAGCCCTGGTGGTGGCGCGTGACCGAGGAGGGGCGGTGGAGGCCGACTCGCGCCGCCCAGGAGCAGTGGCGGCGCGCCACCATTGACAGGCCCACCATTGACTGGCCCGCCAGCGGACCAGGCCGCGGCTAGCCCGTATCGCGCACCGGTATCGGAACAGGTTCGCACTAGGGTGCTGCGCCGCCAACGCCCCGCGAGCCCGGGCCGTCCACTACCCTGAGGGCGTGAGCACTTCCGCTGATCCCTATGCCGAGTACCGGCGCCGCCTCAAGCGCCGGCAGACAATCGTGATCGGTGGTGTGCTGACGGCCATGGCCGCAGTGACCGTGGTGGGCCTGATGGTCTGGAGCGGCATACTGCCTGCCATCTACGATCCGGGCTTCTCAACCGCGGAGGAGGACACCACGCCCCTGGTGCAGCCCTGCCCACCCACCGACGCCACCACCGTGGAGATCACCTCGATCCCCGTCAACGTCTACAACGGCACCAACACCATGGGCCTGGCCGGCGGCGTGGCCGACACCCTCGGTGACGCCGGGCTGACTGTCAACAACACGGCGGACTGGCCCAAGGGAGACTACAGCGGCGACGTACAGCTGACCACGTCCCCCGCCGGCCTGACCAATGCCTACACCCTCGCGCGCGCTTTCACCGGCTCCGTAGTCGTGCAGATTGATGAGACACAGGACGCGGACGACCCCACTGTGTCCGTGGTGCTGGGCGAGCAGTACTCCACCGGCATCCTCTCCGTTGAGGAGATCGGCCAGCTCAAGACCGGGGAAGTGGTCTCCGCCCCCACCGGCTGCGTCACCGCCACCACCTCCACGGAGGCGGCCGAGGCGGGCAGCGGGGCAGGCACCGAGAACACCGTCGGCACAGACGATTGACGCTTCGCTCCCCGACCCCACCTGGCGGGCTGATCCGCATGCAGTCCCAGACCGGTCGATCCGTGGCACGATGAAGTCATGAGCCCCGAGCAACCCGATGTCGTCGACCCCGCCCGGATCGTCCCAGCCGACTTCGTCTTCCCGGGAACCGAGAAACTCAATCCGCGGGAGATCTTCGTCGGCCCCGGCTACCAGGCGCCCCGGCAGCGCACCGAGCCTGCCGCGGTCGCCGCCCTCGTATGCGCCGTCCTCAGTCCCATCCCCGGCGTGGGCCTACTCGCCCTCGGCCTGGGTATTTTTGCGCTGCGCCGCATACGCAACAGCTACGACACCGGGCACGGACAGGCGTGGTTCGCAATCGTCGTCGGCGCAGCCACCACCGCCGGCTGGCTATGGCTGTGGTGGCTGATCACCCAGATGAGCTGACCCCACGCCGCCTGGCGCCGGTGAGCCGGTACGCCCTCATCGCCGGGTGGGCCGCCCCACCCGTGCGCGGCGCGCTCCACGAGCAAGAAAACCCGTATGGTAATCGCGTGAAGCCCTTCATCATGGTCTCGACGCGTCCCGAGCTTGAAGCCGCGCAGAGCGAATACGACTCCTTCCTCGCCCAGGGCGGCCTCCAGCCGGAATACCTCCAGCACATCCTCCTGGAGGAGGTCGACTACTCCGGCTCTTTCTCAGCCGAGGACGTTTCCGGCGTCTTCATCGGCGGCAGCCCCTACGACATCTCCACCCCCGAGGCCGCCAAGACGCGCACCCAGCTGCGCGTGGAGGAGCAGGTGCGGGAGCTGCTGGCCGTGTCCCTGAGGGAGGGGGTGCCCGTGCTCGCCACCGGCTTCGGCCTGGAGGTGCTCGCCGGCTACCTGGGCACCGCCACTTCCCGCGAGTTCGGCGAGCAGCTCGGCACTACTGACGTCTACCTGACCGCTGCGGGCCGCCAGGACCCGCTGCTGGCGGGGATGCCGCAGACCTTCAGCGCCTTCGTCGGCCACCACGAGGGCGCAGTGGAGGTGCCCGAGCACGCCACCCTGCTGGCCAGCTCTGCGGACTGCCCGGTGCAGATGATCCGGGTCGGTAAGGCCGTCTACGGCACCCAGTTCAATCCGGAGCTCGACGCCGAGCGCTTCGCCCAGCGCGTCTCGGTCTACTCCGACGCCGGCTACGGGGACCCAGGACTGGTGGATAACATCCTGGCGGAGGCCCGCAGCTCGCAGGAGCACGTGGCCGGCCAGGTCATCCGCAACTTCGTGAGCCACTTCGGCCGCGAGGAGTAACCCTTACCATTCCAGCTCAAGGATCGGTCGTGACCACCCGTGACGCAGTCAGCAGTCGAAGCCGTCGCCGAGGTAATGGCCGGCCGCCGCACCCTCGCCGTCACCGGCGCGGGTATCTCCACTGACTCCGGCATCCCCGACTACCGGGGCATGGGCACCACCCCCGTGGAGCCGGTGGACTTCCAGCAATTCGTCACCGACCCGGTGTGGTACCGGTGGGTATGGGCCCGCATTCACTCCACCTGGCGGCTACTGGAGCCGCTGGTCCCGACGCCGGGGCATGTGGCACTGGCCCGGCTGGAGGAGGCCGGACTGCTGACGGGAACGGCCACGCAGAACGTCGACCGGCTCCACTCCCGCGCCGGGCAGCGCGCCGTGTGGGAGCTGCACGGCGCCTACGACCGGGTCGTATGCCTGGACTGCGGGCGCATAACCCCACGCGCGGAGCTGGACACGCGCCTGACCGCATTGAACCCCGACTACCCGCGTGAAACCGACCCGGCCCGCGTGGCCATCACCCCGGAGGCCGACCGGGCCGCCGCCGAGGCCTGCGACTTCAAGGCGGCCCGCTGCGAGCAGTGCGGCGGCCTGCTCAAGCCGGACATCGTCTTCTTCGGTGAGAGCCTGCCGGCCGTCATGGATGAGGCTATGCAGGCGGCCCGGCACTGCGACGTCGTGCTGGTGGCGGGCTCGAGCCTGGCGGTGCTCACGGGCCTGTGGATCGTGCGGCAGGCACTGGCCGGCGGCGCCGAACTAGTAGTAATCAACCGCGGCCCGACGGCCGTGGACGAGTTGGCCGCGATTCGCGTGGAGGGCGGCACCAGCGAGTTCCTCGCCCCACTGGCCGAACGGCTCATAGCCTGAGCCTGCCGCCCGGGCCACGGATCCGCCTGCATGCAGGCCGCCCGCGGACCTGGTGTACAGGCACGCGGGCGGCATAGGTCGGCGCGGAGTCGGCCCGCCGTTCTCAGTCCGGCTCAGCTGTCCAAGTCGGCGTACTCGGCGGGGACGTCGGCGATCGCCTCGGCAATGGGCGTTTCGCCGTCGCGGAAGGGAATCACCTTCCCGATGCTCGCGGAGTCGGCGAGCACCGCAGCGGCTACGGCGGCCACATTCGCACGCGAGGTCGGCGCCTGCTCACCGCCGTCAAAGCGGCCGACGTCGATACGCCCGGTCGGCTCGTCAAGCGTGAGCAGGCCGGGGCCGAGGATGGTCCAGTCCAGGTCGGAGGAGACCAGGTGGCGGTCCGCTGCCAGTTTCGCCATGGCGTAGGTGCGCAACGGGTGATCCGCCGGCACCGGCTCCTGCCCGTGGGAACCCGCGAAGGAGACCATCACGTAGCGAGACACCGAAGCGTCCCGGGCGGCCTCCATGGAACGGATAGCTGCCTCACGGTCCACCGCCTCGGTGCGCTGCGGGCCGCCCTTGCCGCCGGCGCCGGCGGACCAGACCACGGCGTCGGCCCCGGCGAAGGCCGCCGCAAGCTCCTGCTGGCTGGCGTCCTCCACAGAAACGACCAGCGGGGTGGCGCCGGTGGCGGACACGTCGTCCGCGTGCGCGGGATCGCGGATGAGGGAGATGACGTCGTCGCCGCGCTGAACCAGGAGCGGGGCGAGCAGCAGGGCGACCTTGCCATGGCCGCCGACGATGACGATGCGGGACATGATTCAACCTTCTTCCGTGCGCGGGACGCGACCTACGCGCCCCTCCTCGCACATTGGTGCTCCGTGAACCTCCGTCCACGGGCTTCACTCATCCTGGCACCGTGCCACAGTCGTGTCCATGCCGGTACGCGCCCGTCGGCGCCGGTTACGCCCCGGCCGAACGAGGCCCCTCAACGGGAATAGCGCGCCACGAAGTTGGACAGCACCTTCCACGAGTCGGAGACGTCCTGGCGGCGCACGTCCTCCTGGACCTCGGCGAGGTGGTCGTCGTCGAAGTAGCCGTGGCCGGCGTAGAAGGACAGGCGGTGAGCCAGGTAGTTGCCGTCCAGCTCGGGGTGGAACTGGGTGGCATACAGGTTGGTGCGCATCCGCAGCAGCTGCACGGGGCAGGACGCCGAGCCGGCCAGCACGACCCCGTCGGCGGGCGGAACGGTGACGGCGTCGGTGTGGGCCACGAAGGCGCGGAAGGCCGCCGGAACCCCCTGAAGCAGCGGGTCCTCGCGCCCGGCCTCGGTCAGTTCCACCTGCGGGTAGGAGACCTCCTCCTTGTAGGTGCCGTCCACGACGCCGCCCTCGTGGCGGGTGAGCAGGCCTAGCCCGTAGCAGGCTCCCAGGAAGGGGAAGTCTACGTCTAGTACGCGGGTGACCAGGTCGTCCAACTCGGCCTCGACGCGCAGCTGCACCGGGCTCTTGCGCTCCTGCGGGGTGGAGACGTTGAAGGGGGAGCCGCCGACGATAATGCCGGACCAGTCAGCCAGGTCGATCTCCGGCATGGGTTCGGCCTCGAGGCGGTGGCGGATCAGGGAGGACTCGTCGAGTCCGGTGCGCAGCAGGAAGGCCTCGTATTCGGCGTCGGCGGGCTCATCGTCGGCGCGGGCGGCCAGCATGAGGAAGGGTTTCACAGGGCAGAGACTATTTCCTCACCAGGCTCTGTTCACCCCTTTGTCTCACGTATCACCACTGCCGCGGGGCGCCCCCTACAGGGCGGCGAGCAGTTTCTCCGCCGCAGCCAGGACCACGTCCGGCGCGGGCGCCTGCTGGAACTCGGCCGGGGGCGGCGCGGCGGCGGCACGGCGGCCCGCCGCGGAGCGATCAGCGCCGACGCCGTCGGCCACCGCGTCCACATACGCCAGCCCGGCCACGCGCACACCGCGGGCGGCCAGGGCCATGGCCTCGGCGACCGTATCGGTGACGACGGCGTCCGCACCCAGGGCCGCCAGCACGCGAGCCTCCGTTGGACTTGGGCGCACCGGGCCGGGGGTAAGCGCAACCACGGCGGGGTCGCGCACGCCGTCGAGGCCGGCGAGCTCAGTGGCCAGAGCCTGATCCCAGGCGGCCTCCTGCGGGACAGTCGCGGGAAACAGTGGAACGCCGGCCAGGCTCAGGTGATCGCCGATCGTAAGGAGGTCCCCTGGGGCGCAGCCGCCCAGTCCCACCGCCCGGGTGACCAGCAGGGCCGCGCGCACACCTGCGCCGGGGGCGATGCGCGCCAGGGCCGTGGTGCGGCGGGCGGGCTTGCCCTCGAAGAGACTGGTGCGGCCGCGCGCCACAAGCACGCCGCGGCCATCACGGTCGTAGGAGCACAGGGCGTCCTCCTGGCCGGGGCCTGCCGGTGCCGACACGCCCGGCAGGAAGGACAGACGCACACGGGAGACCGGACGTCCCCAGGCCTCGTCCAGCTCGGCCAGCAGCCAGGGCTCGGCTACGACCATGAGGTCGTGACGCTGCCGGCCAGTGGCCAGGACGATCGAGGCGCCGTCGGGGTCTTCGTCCCAGACTCCGGCTGCGGGCTGTGTGGCCACGGGTGCTCCCTCTTGTGCGTCGTGCATTCGTCTTCCTGAGGAGCCTACCCGCCCGGCCCGGTGCTCGACTCCGCCCGCGGGATGAATACCCCACCGGCCCCCGCAGCCCCCACGGCTACGCGCGGGATCCGACCCCCGGATGAGGGTTATCGGCGCGAATGTGTGTGTGGTTCGGGCGTGTCGTGTGTTCTAGCTGGTTCGTCCGGCCCGGCCTTTGCGGGTCCTGAGGCCTTCTTCGGGGGTGGGTGTGGTGCCCCATCCTGCGGGGTGCGTA
>NZ_PIZC01000011.1:71480-81176 GCF_019325145.1 Actinomyces sp. 594 | reverse complement strand
GTTGCACGACCTTGGTGTGTGTTCCACGACCCCCGGGTGGTCGTGCAACAGGCACCAAGGTCGTGCAACGCAGCCGGGGTCGTAAATCGACATATTGCGCGGCACCGCTCACCGACGCCGCAGCCCGAGCATCGAGCCCTCGCACAGGCCCGACTCCAATCTCGTACCCGGCCGCAGCAGGACGCGGTTGGGTCTGAGCGAGGCGACAACCCCGGGCGGAAAGGCCGCGAGGATCTTGTCCGCCAGCGCGCGCAGATCGCGGAACTCCCCGTAAGTCACGCGTATGAATCGCCAACCCATGGCCTGGATGGCGTCCTGACGCAGTTTCTCCTGCCAGGCGTCCTCCCTGGTGTTGTACTTGACACGGCCGTCAACCTCGATGACGATCCCGTGCTCGGGCCAGCACAGGTCGAGCCACCACATGCTCGCGTGGTCGCTCACCCGGTACTGCACTTGTGGCGCTGCAAGTCCGAGCACGAGAGTCAACCAGCGCATGACGCTTTCGCCAGGAGAGTCTGCTAACGGCGTCGCCGCTTCCAGTACGGCACGTGCTTGTGCAATTCCGCGCCTGTGCGGGGATCGCTGCAGCCACTCCTGCCAGGTGTCGCGAGCCCGCTTCTCGGCGTCTGCATACGCACGGTGGTCGTTCGGCTGCGATCGGCAGTACAACCGCAGCGCCGCGTCGGCAATCGCCAGGGCGTTGTGTGCGGGCTCGTCGAACGCACAGTCGAAGGCGGTGCGTAACACGGTGGTGACCGGCACCCCGCCGACCACGGTGATGTCTTCCTCCGGGAGGTCCAAGTGTCGGCGCCAAAGCATGATCTGCCGGCAGTAGAAGTCCTCGTGTGCGCTCGACCGCGGCGGTCCCGTGGGAGGCACACTGATCAAGGGCAGCGGCGTGCCAACTCGCTTGGGCGTGCTGGGAACCGCCAGGTATACGTCCGGTTCCTGGGTCATCATTGGCAGGCCAAGCACAAGGGCCGCGGATGCGTGCGTGAGGCAGCACGCGGAGCGGTGCGTTGTTTGCGCGGTTATGGCGCGTGCCAAGGCCAAGGTATAGCGATGCTGCCAGCGCTTCGCCTCAGGGGCTGGAACCCAGTGAATGCCGGGAGCAAGCCGCAGCGCGGAGCGGGGGAACTCTACGCCGGCGCGGTCATGCCGACCGGTGTGAATCAGCACGGGAAACAGATCACGGTCGCGAGCACGGTCGTGAGCTAGGTCAGGCGAGGTGGGCATGTCTCCAGCATTCGCCGAAGTTGGGTGCGATGACCACTCTCGCATCGTCGACTGTGGATAAGTGGGTGTCTGGGGCGCCGCTAATGGTATCCGTGGGTTTTGGTGCCTCGGCCGGCCAGCATCCGCGGGAGTAATCCGGTGGTCCACGCTGTCCGTACTCCTGGACCGCTGGTCGGTCTCGTTTTGCGGTGCCGCGGGCCTCGTACTGCACGACCTCGGTGACACTGCACGACCTTGGTGTGTGTTCCACGACCACCCGGGGGTCGTGCAACGCACCCGAAGGTCGTGCAACGCGGCCCGACGTCGTGCAACGCACCTGGGTTTGGCCCGGGGATGGGCGGCTGGTCGGCGCACACCTGCCAGGCTCGTGCCGCCCGAGTTGCCTCAAGCCGATTCAGGCCGGGGCCGGTCGCCTCAGGGCGACGTGCCTGCGCGGTGCGCGCGGATCGACGCCGCCGGCGGGCATGATGGCCGTGTGAACGACGAGACGACGCCAGCCTCTGCCGCAGCGCCCGCCGAACTGCCTGTCGACGGGCCGAGCAACGTGCACGCCGGGGAATCACCTACCGGCCGGGCCGATACCACTGCCGGCCCGCGCGCCTCGAACCCGCACGCATCCCTGGCGGCGCACAGCCATTCCGGCCCTCTCAACCTGGGCGCGGCCGAGGCCCGGCGGGTGCGCCTAGTGCTGGCGGCGATCGTCATCCCGCTGGTGGTGGCCACACTGATCGGTCTGATCGTGCTGTGGCCGAGTGGGAACTCACTGGTCGGCTCCCAGCCCTTCACCGCCGACGGCGCCGCTCTCGAATCGGCCACCATCACCTCCCTGAACACCGCCGCCTGCGCCGACACCACCGGAGCGCTGGAGGGAGTCGCCAACGAATCGCTGCTCGCCGACGCGGTGTGCGCGCGCATCACCTCCGGCGAAGGCGAGGGCCTGGTCATGCCGGTGCACATCCCCTCCGAGTCCCTGGCAGCAGCCGAAGTCGGCGACCACCTGCAGGTGATGTACACCCCCGCTGCGCTGGCCTCCGGCACCCCGTACGTGTTCGTCGACTACGCCCGCCAGGTGCCGGTGGCTGCGCTGGCGGTGGTGTACCTGGTACTCGTCGTCGCCGTCGCCGGCCGTAAGGGTGCTCTCAGCGTGCTGGGACTGCTGCTCGCAACGGGCGTCCTGCTCGGTTTCATGATCCCGGCGCTACTGGATCTGGCCTCACCCATGTGGGTGACGCTGGTGGGCGCCTCGGCCATGATGCTGTTGGCGGTCTACGTCGCCCACGGCATCTCCGTGCGCACCACCACGGCACTGCTGGGCACCTTCGCCGGCGTGGTCATCACGGTCCTGCTGTCACTGTGGGGCGTGGACGCCGCTAACCTCACCGGCGCCACCGAGGAGACCGCCCTGACCCTCACGGCGATGGTGGGCGGTATTAACCTGCAGGCCTTGCTGACCTGCGGCATGGTGGTGGCGGCCCTGGGCGTGCTCAATGACGTCACTATCACCCAGGCCTCCGCCGTGTGGGAGCTGCACGCCGCCAACCCAGCCCTGGGCCGTGCGCGGCTGTTCACCGGAGGCATGCGGATCGGCCGTGACCACATCGCCTCCACCGTCTACACCCTCGCCTTCGCCTACGCCGGCACGGCCCTGCCGCTGATTCTGGCGGCCTCGCTGATCGACCGGCCGCTGGCCGCCACCCTGCTTTCGGGCGAGATCGCCGAAGAGGTCGTGCGCACCCTGGTGTCATCCATTGGCCTGGTACTGGCCATCCCGGTGACGACGGCGATCGCCGCCGCCCTGTGCCGCACCGGAGAGCCTGCCGACGCGTGACCGCGCCGGTGCGGGAGCCGGTTGCGACAGGCTGCGTAGGCCCATCACCGGGTTCCAGGCGCAACTCGGCGGCTGAGCCGCCGCGCGCAACGTACCGGCTCAGCCACCGGATACGTCCAGCTCGGCGTCGGCCAGCAGTGCCCGATCCTCCTCGTCCAGGAAGGGAGAGTCCAACCAGCCCTCGGGCAGGTGCGGGGAACGCGGACTACCCGCCCGCCCACGCGGTCCCTCCGCCGCCGGACCCGGATAGGGCACATCCTGCGGCAGCCGTGCACGCATACGTGCCAGCGCGGTGTCCAGTTCCGGTAGCGAGGACACACGCATCAACTCTGCGCGTGCCGCGCCACCCACCGGGTAGCCCTTCAGGTACCAGCCGATGTGCTTGCGCAGATCGCGTACGCCCCGGTCCTCACCCAGCTCGGCCGCCAGCAGTCGCCCGTGCTCCTTGATCACGGCAACCACCGCATCCAGGTCGGGGCTGGTCCGCCCGGACCGCCCGTGCATGGCCGAGACGATGTCTGCGAACAGCCACGGCCGTCCCTGGCAGCCGCGCCCCACCACGACGCCGTCGCAACCAGTCTGCTCAAGCATGGACACGGCGTCGTCGCCGCTCCACACGTCCCCGTTTCCGAGCACCGGCAGTGCGGTGGTCTCCTTCAAACGGGCGATCTGCTCCCAACGCGCGTGGCCGGAGTAGTGCTGCCGGGCCGTGCGCGCGTGCAGTGCCAGAGCCGCGATTCCGGCGTCTGCAGCGATACGGGCCGCATCCAGGAAGGTCTCGTGCTCGTCATCAATCCCCAGGCGCATCTTGACCGTTACCGGCACTTCGCGCTCGCGGCGGGCGGCCGCGCCGGCGGAGCGTGCAGCCTGCACCGCCGCACGCATGATCGCCTCCAGCAGGTCCCGCTTCCACGGCAGGGCGGCGCCACCGCCCTTTCGAGTCACCTTGGGGACGGGGCAGCCGAAATTCAGGTCAATATGGTCAGCCAGGTCCTCGGCCACCAGGATGTGGACCGCCGCAGCCACGGTCGCTGGGTCCACCCCGTACAGCTGAATCGAACGCACCCGTTCGGTGGGGTCCGTCCGCACCATCGCCAGAGTCTTGGCGTTGCGCTCCACCAGGGCTCGGGTGGTGACCATCTCGGTGACGTACAGACCCGCCGGGGCGGACAGCGCGCCTTCCTGGGTAGTGACCGGCCCCTCCTGTGCCGGGCGCAGCGCGGAGGGCAGCGCCCCCTCCCCGTAGATGCGGCACAAGCGCCGAAATGAGGCATTCGTGACTCCGGCCATGGGGGCGAGCACCACCGGCGTGGCGATCTCCAACGGGCCGATGCGTAGCGGCGCGGCGACGCCCGCCCCGCGCCGGGCGGACTGTGCGGGGATGGGCGATAGCGGAGCAGGCTCAACGACTGGCGTAGCCGCCGGCTGGGTCGTTTCAGGCGATGCACTCACCGGCACATGCTGGCACATCCACGACATGTTCGCCGCCACGTGCGAAGCTGGCGGCATGAGCGAGCAACCGCACCCATCCGGGGGAATGCTGGATGGGCGCACCATCCTGGTTACCGGCGTGCTGCGCCCGGCCTCCATTGCCACCGCCATCGCCGTCGCCTGCCGCGCGCAGGGAGCCCGCCTGGTAATGACCGGCCACCCGCGCACACTCCGCCTGAGTGAGGCGGTCGCCCGCCGCTACGGTGGAGTGCACGCGATTGTGCCCCTGGACGTCACCGACCCTGACTCCCTTGCCTGCCTCGCCCCCCGGCTGCAAGAGGCAGGAGTGGATCAGGTGGACGGCGTCGTTCACGCCATCGCCCACGCCGACGCCGCAGTGCTGGGCACGCTTACACGCAATCGTTCGGACGCAGGCGCAACCGTCACGGATCCCGGGGCACGCGGTCGGGCACTGGCCGAGGCCTTCACCGCCTCCGCGGCCTCACTACAGGCGCTCGTAGACGCCGTACGGCATTTGCTCTCCGCGCACGCGTCGGTGCTTGCACTCACCTTCGACACAGGCCACGTCCACCCCGGCTATGGCTGGATGGGTCCCCTGAAGGCCGCGCTGGAGGCGAGCGTGCGGGCGCTCGCCGTGGAGCTGGGACCGGCGGGCGTGCGGGTGAATGCCCTCAGCGCCGGTCCGCTGGTCACGCCCGCATCCTCTGCCATCCCCGGCATGGATACGCTGGCCGCCAACTGGGAGGATGCGGCCCCGCTCGGTTGGGATCGCAACGATGCCGAGCCCGTGGCCCGCACTGCCGTCGCGCTGCTGTCCGACTGGCTGCCGGCCACAACCGGTCAGGTGATCCACGCCGACGGCGGCGCCGCCCTCCGCCTGACGGTAGGGTATCCGCGTGACGACTGACCCCGCCGGGAAGCTTCTCGTACTGGTACGGCACTCGAAGGCGTCCCATAACGCCCCCACCGATCTTGAGCGCCCGCTCACCTCGCGCGGGCGGACTCTGGCAGACGAGCTCGCCCGCTCTTTGGAGCACCGGGTGACAAGCCTTGATCTGCTTCTGGTATCGCCCGCCGCCCGTGCACGCCAGACCGCCGGCCCCATGCGCGAGCGCCTGGCGCCGTCGCTCACGCGCGTGGAGCCGGAGATCTACCATGAGGGCCCCGGCGGGATCCTCCGCCTGTTGCAGCCCCTCCCGGAGACAACCCGCCACGTGCTCGTCGTTGGCCACGAGCCGACCGTCTCGGTGCTGGCCCACATGCTGCATGACACCGTAGATGACTTGGCCGACCAGGTTTCCTTCGGCATTCCCACCGCCACAGCGCTTCTGCTGCAGGTGCCGGTCAACTGGGCGGGTCTCGGTCCCAAGACCGCGCACCTGAGCGAAATAGTCACGGCTCCGCGCTGATTCTGGCGGACAGGCCCACGGCACCACTTCGACCGAACTCGTCGGTTATAACGACCGAACTCGGCGGGGGTGGCGTGGAGCGGCCGGCGCAAGGCACAGCACGCCGAAGTGCGCCCAAGGACGCCCCAAGGCTGCCAAGTGCGCCAAGCTCGCTAGAGCAGGTCCAGCACCGCCATGAGGTCGCGCACGTGCACCGCGGCCGGTGCCGACTCGGCAACCACCGGTTTGGCGCAGAAGGCCACCCCCAAAGCAGCCTCGGCGATCATGCCCAGGTCGTTGGCGCCGTCGCCCACCGCGACCGTGCGCGTCATGGGCACGCCATCGGCCTGTGCCCAGGCGCGCAGACAGCGAACTTTCTCCTCGCGGTCCACGATGCGACCCAGCACCCGGCCGGTGAGCGCACCGCCCGCCACCTCCAGCCGGTTGGCGGCGACATGGTCGATCCCGAGGCCGCGCGCCAGTGGGCACACCACCTCCTCGAAGCCGCCCGAGACCACCCCGACCCGGCAGCCGCGTGCATGCAGCGCCTCAATGAGCTCACGCGCGCCCGGGGTCAGTCGCACCTCCTCCAGCACCGCGGCGAACACCGTCTGCGGAACCCCGGCCAGTGTCGCGACGCGTTCACGCAGTGAGGCGGCAAAGTCCAGCTCGCCGCGCATCGCCCGCGCGGTCACCTCGGCAACGCGCTCGCGAGTGCCGGCCCGCTCAGCGATCAGCTCGATCACCTCCTGCTCGATCAGGGTGGAGTCCACATCCATGACCAGCAGGCCCGGCCCGAGGGCGGCCAGCTCCCCGCTCGCGCGCGCACCGGATACGCGTGGTAGGCCGGGCGGTGGGGCGAATGGGAGCGCGCTGGAGTGCATGCCCAGGATGGTAACCAACGCAGGCGCGCCACATACGCCCCCGCCCCGGGATCGCAACGATCCCGGGGCGGGGGCGTATCTGGCGTATGCGCCGTGGAGTGGAGTTGGACCGGTCAGCGCGCTACACGCTGTCCCTTGGCGACGACGGTGATGCCGGACTCCGTCACCGTGAAGCCGCGCTCACGGTCGTGCTCAGGGTCGATGCCCACCATGGCACCCTCCTCGACTACAACGTTCTTGTCCAGGATGGCGCGGTTGACCACGGTGTTGCGGCCGACGTTGACGCCGTCCATGAGCACGGACTCCCGTACCGAGGACCAGGAGTTCACCCGTACCTCGGGGGAGAGAACCGAGGAGATGACCTCGCCGCCGGAGATGATCACGCCGGGAGAGACGATGGAGTCGACGGCGTGGCCCAGGCGCTCGTGGTGCCCGTACACGAACTTGGCCGGCGGCATCGAGCCCGAGTACCCGGCGAACAGCGGCCAGCGGCTGTTGTAGAGGTTGAACACCGGGCTGACGCTGATCAGGTCCTGGTGGGCCTCGTAGAAGGCGTCGACGGTACCCACGTCGCGCCAGTAGTCGCGGTCACGCTCGGTGGCGCCGGGGACCTCGTTGTCCTTGAAGTCATACACGCCGGCCGCGCCCTGGGAGACGAACCAGGGGACGATGTTGCCGCCCATGTCATGCTTGGAGGACTCGTCGGCGGCGTCGATGGTGACCGCCTCGGTCAGGGCGTCGGCGTCCATGATGTAGTTGCCCATCGAGGCGAGTACCTCATCGGGGGAGTCCGGCAGGCCCGGGGTCTCCTTGGGCTTCTCGACGAAGGCCTTGATCTTGCCGCGGGAGTCGGGGTCGGACTCGATGATGCCGAACTGGTCCGCGAGCTCGCGCGGCTGCCGGATGCCGGCGACGGTGCACGGCATCCCGGAGGCGATGTGGTGGTCGAGCATCTGAGAGAAGTCCATGCGGTAGATGTTGTCCGCACCGGTGATGACCACGTAGTCAGGGCGCTCGTCCTCAACCAGGTTGAGGGACTGGTAGATGGCGTCCGCCGAGCCGAGGAACCAGTGCTTGCCCACACGCTGCTGCGCGGGCACGGGGGCGATGTAGTTGCCCAGCATGTCTGACATGCGCCAGGTCTTGGAGATGTGCCGGTCCAGTGAGTGGGACTTGTACTGGGTCAGCACGACCACCTTCAGGAAGCCCGAGTTGATCATGTTGGACAGGGAGAAGTCGATCAGCCGGTAGATGCCGCCGAAGGGCACTGCGGGCTTGGCGCGGTCTACCGTCAGCGGCATCAGGCGCTTGCCTTCACCGCCGGCGAGGATGATTGCGAGGACACGAGGAGAAGCCATGGCCCCACCTTACGGTGATTTTCGTCATCTTGCGAGGCTATTGAGCCGATTGGATCGAAGTACCTTCGAAACAACCTGTAGATCAACCCGCAGATCGAGCGGCCTGTCATTCGGATCGAGCCGGGCGGCTCGGTCGGCGAACCCCGCCACGCCAAAACTGCGCGCCGGAGCACGGTCCGGGATACTGTGTGAGCTACGGCAAGGCCCGCCGGATGTGCATGGGTGCACGACCACGAAGGAGAGTGCTGTGACCGAGGAAACCAACATCAATGACGGACTGCGAGTCGACCTGCTGACAAAGGAGTACCCGCCCTTTATCTATGGAGGTGCCGGCGTCCACGTCAATGAGCTCGCCAAAGTGCTGCGGCCCTTGGCCGATGTGCGTGTGCACGCCTTCGGCGGCCCCCGCGAGCCCGGCACCGAGGGCGCCGACGCGGGCGTCACCGGGTACCCGGAGGTGGCCGAGCTGGAGGGGGCCAACGCCGCCCTGCGCACCTTCGGCGTGGACCTGGAAATGGTCCCCGGGGTGGAGGGCGCCGACATCGTGCACTCCCACACCTGGTACGCCAACCTCGCCGGGCACCTGGCGGGCCTGCTCTACGGAATCCCCCACGTCCTCTCCGCCCACTCCCTGGAGCCCATGCGCCCCTGGAAGGCTGAGCAGCTGGGTGGCGGCTACGCCCTGTCCTCCTGGGCGGAGCAGCAGGCATACGAGGGCGCTTCGGCGATTATCGCCGTGTCCAACGGCATGCGCGCGGATATCCTGAAGTCGTACCCGAACGTTGACCCCGAACGGGTCAAGGTGGTTCACAACGGCATTGACCTGGCCGGCTGGGCGCGCCCCGCCGACGCCGAGTTCGAGGCACTCGCCGAGCAGGTCCGCGAGCGCTACGGCATCGACACCTCGCGCCCGACGATCGTGTTCGTCGGCCGCATCACCCGTCAGAAGGGCCTGCCACACCTGCTGCGTGCCGTGGAGAAGCTGCCCGAGCAGGTTCAGGTCATCCTGTGCGCCGGCGCCCCCGATACCCCGGAGATCAAGGCCGAGGTGGACGAGGCCGTGGCCGCCTTGCAGGCCCAGCGCACCGGCCTGATCATGATTGAGGAAATGCTCCCGCACCGCGAGCTCCAAGCGGTTCTGGCCGCCTCGGACGTGTTCGTCTGCCCCTCGGTGTACGAGCCCCTGGGCATCGTCAACCTTGAGGCCATGGCGATGGGGCTGCCGGTAGTCGGCTCCGCCACTGGCGGTATCCCGGATGTCATCGTCGATGGCGAGACCGGCTACCTGGTCCCGATCGAGCAGCTGCAAGACGGCACCGGCACTCCCATCCACCCCGAGCAGTTCGCCACCGACCTTGCCGACCGGCTGACCGAGCTGGTCATGGACGCCGACAAGGCCCAGCAGATGGGTGCGGCCGCGCGCAAGCGGGTGGAGGAGCACTTCTCCTGGACCGCGATCGCCGACCGCACCATGGAGGTCTACCGCTGGGCGCTGGCCAACCCGCGCTGATGCGCGCAGGCATTCGGGCCCTGCCCGTGCCCGTTTGCTG
>NZ_PIZC01000011.1:62914-71159 GCF_019325145.1 Actinomyces sp. 594 | reverse complement strand
CGCTGCCGCCCACCCGGGCGGCAGCGTCAATGCCGGGGGAGTCGGCAGCCTCCGGAGCCCCTCAGTGCGCCCACCATTCGGTTGCCGCACCAACGCCCCGGCGCGCGGCGGCGAGCAGAGGACGCAGAATGGCGCCGCGCCGCTCGGCCTGCTGGGCCGTTGCCGCGGCGCCGTCGTCCTCCAGGGCCAGGGTGCAGATTGCGCGCAGGCGCAAGGACCGCTCCAGCAGGGTACGACGGCGCGGGTCCAGCCCTGGTGGCAGTAGGCGCGGATCGACGACGGCGGTTATCAGGTCGTTGAGCGTATCGGCCAGCTCGGGGCGCTCGCGGGCCAGGTCCAGCTCGATCAGCGCGTCGATCGCCGCCTCAGTGGCGGAGTGCACGTCCCGGCGCGCCTGGGAGGCGTCCAGGGGAGGTAATGGGGCAGGCATCTCCTCCACCTGCCAGGTGACCGACGCTCCGGACGCCCAAGGCACCAGTAGCACACTGCGACCGGAGGCGGACTCCATCACTACACCCTCGCCGGCGTCGACTGCGGCGGCCAGCCCGGGCAAAGGATCTGCGGGGGACGGCAGCACCGCGCTCGCACGCGCGAGCGGCCCGAAGTCGGCCACCCACCGTTCCAGGGGTGCGCGGCCCAGTCCCCAGGGGGAGACGTCATCGGCCGCCTCATGCACGGCGTCGGGGCCTTGCACTACGGCGCGCCCCTGCGAGGAGGGCAGCGGCGCCCACAGGGCCAGCAGGACGGACAGTGGCAGCGCGAGAGGATCCACGACGCCGCACCCTAGCGGCAAATTGCGGATGGGCGAACCGTCCCGCGGGATAGGGTGGGCACATGACCAGCGTGCTCCGCTTCGATGACGTCTCGCTCCACCGCGGAACCACCCAGATTCTCTCCCACGTGAGCTGGGCCGTGGAGGAGGGGCAGCACTGGGTGCTGCTCGGCCCCAACGGCGCCGGCAAGACTACGATCTCGCGCATCGCCTCGGCCCGGTTGTTCCCCTCTTCCGGGGAGGTCGAGATTCTTGGTGAGCGGCTGGGACGCGTGGACGTCGGTGACCTGCGGCCCCGTATCGGCCTGGCCTCCACCGCCCTGGCGGCCCGGGTCGGGCCTGCCGAGACCGGGCTGTCCGTGGTGCTGTCGGCCTCCTACGGCAAAATCGGTGTGTGGCGTGAGGAATATGACGACTTTGATGTCGAGCGTGCCCGCGCCCTGCTGTCCGCACTGGGCGCCGCACACCTTGCGGACCGGGCGTGGGCGAGTCTGTCATCGGGGGAGCGCAAGCGCATTGAGCTCGCACGGGCGCTGATGCCCGATCCGGAGCTGCTGGTTCTGGATGAGCCGGCGGCCGGGCTCGACCTAGCCGGCCGGGAGCAACTGCTGGCGGCGCTCAGTGAGATCCTGTCCAGTGCGGGCGCCCCCTCCATGCTGCTGGTGACCCACCACCTGGAGGAGATCCCCGTGGGCTTCACGCACGCTATGGCGCTGCGCCACGGCACCGCCATAGCCCAGGGGCCCTTGGAGGATGTCATGACCAACGACGTCGTCACCGCCACCTTCGGCCTACCCCTGGAGATAGCCCGGGATCGGGGCCGCTACGCGGCCCGGGGAGCCTGACGGCCCCTGCCCGGCCGGTCGGGAAGGTCGGGGCGCCGCGGATGAAGACGGTGCGCATAATGGTTGTGCTCACAATGACGACGCCGATGACAGGCACATGAACTGGAGGAGCGAACAATGATTTGGCTGTGGTGGGTCGGAGCCGCACTCCTGCTCGGCGTCATCGAGATGGCAACAGCGGACCTGACGTTTCTCATGCTGGCCGGTGGCGCGCTAGGAGGCGCAGCGACTGCCGCCCTGGGCGGCCCGCCCTGGGCGCAGGCGGTCGTGTTCGCCCTGGTGGCCACGCTGCTGCTGGTAGCGGTCCGTCCCTGGGCCAAGCGGCACCTGGCCGCAACCACCCCCGAGATGCGCACCAACGCCGAGGCCCGCATCGGCCGCGAGGCCACTGCGCTCACGGTCGTTGACTCGCGCGACGGCCGCATCAACCTGGACGGCGAGGAGTGGAGTGCCCGCCTGGCTCCTGCGCCGCAGTCCTACGGGTCCCTTGCCGACGCGCACGTGGAACCCGGTGCGGGTGTGCGCGTGGTCGCCATCGACGGCGCCGTCGCGGTCGTAGTGCCGTTGGCGCCGGGCCGATAGCGAACCGGCGAGGTAACGATAAGCGTCACATTCCCGTATGCTTCCGAATACAACCGATCGAAAGGCCCTGCAGTGCTAGAGACCACGATTCTCGTCATCCTCATACTGATACTGCTGCTCGTAATTGTCGCCCTGTTCCGGGCGGTGCAGATCGTCCCCCAGTCCTACGCGATCATCGTCGAGCGCCTGGGCAAGTTCCAGGCCGAGTACGGCGCGGGCATGCACCTGCTGGTGCCTTTCGTAGACCGGGTGCGCACCACGGTGGACCTGCGCGAGCAGGTGGTCTCCTTCCCGCCCCAGCCGGTGATCACCTCCGACAACCTGGTGGTGTCAATCGACTCGGTCATCTACTACCAGGTCACCGACCCCAAGCGCGCAACCTACGAGATCGCCAACTACCTGCAGGCGATCGAGCAGCTGACCGTGACCACCCTGCGCAACGTCATCGGCGCCATGGACCTGGAGCAGACGCTGACCAGCCGCGACCAGATCAACGGCCAGCTGCGCGGGGTGCTGGACCAGGCCACCGGCCGCTGGGGCATCCGCGTGTCCAATGTGGAGCTGAAGTCCATTGACCCGCCCGCCTCGATCCAGGGAGCCATGGAGCAGCAGATGCGCGCCGAGCGCGACCGCCGCGCCGCCATCCTGACCGCGGAGGGCGTCAAGCAGTCCCAGATCCTGACTGCTGAGGGTGACAAGCAGTCCGCGATTCTGCGGGCCGAGGGTCAGGCCCAGTCCGCGATCCTCAAGGCGCAGGGTGAGTCCCGCGCCATCCTGCAGGTCTTTGACGCCATCCACCGCGGCAACGCCGATCCCAAGCTGCTGGCCTACCAGTACCTGCAGACCCTGCCGAAGATCGCCAACGGATCCTCCTCGAAGATGTGGATCGTGCCCACCGAGTTCACGGCCGCACTGGACGGCATCGCCGGCGCGCTGGGCGGCAAGTCCCCCGGCGGCCCGGACTCCGGTGCCTTCGGCGCCGGCGCGGGCGGGGATGTCAAGGTGGATGTCTCCGGCATGGAGTCCAGTCTCGACATCGCCGGGGACCTGGCGCAGACCAGCTTGCAGGCCCCCGAAGAGGCGCTCGCCCAGGCCCGCGGGGAGGCCGCATCAGCCTCCCAGGAGGCAGAGGCCGCAGACACGCCGGCGGCAGGTCGCGCCGGGGCCGGGACTCCCCAGCAGCCGGGCACGCCTGTGCCGAGTGCCCCTGAGACCACGGCACTGCCGACCTCAGGCGGCCGCCACGCCGACACCGGGGACTCCGGGGCGCGGCCCAGCGTGCCCCCGTCCATCCCGCCCTCGGGCCGCGACGCGTGAGACTCGTCCCAAGCGCATGCCGATAGTGAAATGAGAGGGTGCCGGGAGGCGGCTGGTTGTAGCCTCTCGAGGTGCTATTCAAGACACTTCGTCATTACCTGAGACCGTATGCGTCCTCGTTGGCGATCGTCTTCATCCTCAAGATCATCGAGACGGTCGCGGTTTTATCGCTACCCACCCTGAATGCCGACATCATCAATGACGGCGTGGTCACGGGCGATACCGACAAGATCTGGTCCCTGGGCGGGCAGATGCTCGCGATCACGGTTGTCCAGGGAATCGTTGCCATCGTTGGCACCTATCTGTCCGCACGGGCCGCGATGGGCCTGGGTCGGACCATGCGCGCGGACATCTTCAACCACGTCCAGCGCTTCAATCTGGAGGAGGTCTCCCGCTTCGGGGCGCCTTCCTTGATCACCCGCTCCACCAATGACATCCAGCAGGTGCAGATGGTGGTATTCATGGCCAGCACCATGATGCTGATGGCGCCGATCATGCTGGTGGGCGGCACCATCATGGCCCTGCGCGTGGACGTGCCCCTGTCCGGCCTGCTGCTGGTACTGATCCCGCTCCTGCTGGTGGTGGTCGGCACGCTCATGAGCCGCCTGCTGCCTCACTTCCGGGTGATGCAGTCCCGCATCGACCGCGTGAACCTGGTGATGCGCGAGCAGATTCAGGGTGTGCGCGTCATCCGGGCGTTCGTCCGGCAGAAGGAGCGCGGCCAGGTGTTCAACGAGGCCAATGACGCGCTGACCGATACCTCGCTGCGCATCGGGCGCCTGTTCGCCATGCTGTTCCCGTCCGTCACGGTCATCATGAACCTCGCCTCCCTCGGTGTGATGTGGTTCGGCGGTATGCGCATCAACGACGGGCAGATGGAGGTAGGCGACCTGACTGCCTTCCTGAACTACATCATGCAGATCCTCTTCTCAGTGATGATCGCCGTCATGCTGGTCACTGTCCTGCCGCGGGCCGAGGTGGCCGCTAACCGCTTCCAGGAGGTCATGGCGGTAGACCCGGCAATCAAGGCTCCCGCGAACCCGCGCCACCTGCCCGAGCCCACCGGCGCCGACGCAGGAATGCGCGGCCGCCGAGTCACGCTGGACAACGTGACCTTCCGCTACCCGGGAGCCGACTCCCGCGTCCTTGCGGAGATCAGTATCGACATGGCCCCCGGGACGACGACGGCGTTCATCGGCTCAACCGGCTCGGGCAAGACCACACTGGCCAACCTGCTGCCGCGACTGCTGGACGTAACCGAGGGCGCGGTAACCGTAGACGGCGTCGACGTACGTGACCTGGACCCGCACGAGCTGCGGGAGAACGTCGCCACCGTCCCCCAGAAGGCCTACCTGTTCTCCGGCACCATCCGCTCCACCCTGCTGCACGGACGGCATGACGCAACCGACGCCGAGCTGTGGGAGGCGCTGGAGGCCGCCCAGGCGGCAGGCTTCGTACAGGCTCTGGACGACGGACTTGAGCACGAGGTTGACCAGGGCGGCGTGAACTTCTCCGGCGGGCAGCGCCAGCGCCTGGCCATCGCCCGTGCGCTCGTGCGTCGCGCCGGAGTGTACGTCTTCGACGACTCCTTCTCCGCGCTTGACTACGCCACCGACGCGCGCCTGCGGGCAGGCCTGCCGCAGGCGACCGGCGGGGCGACGATCGTCGTCGTCGCCCAGCGCGTCGCATCCGTGCGCAACGCCGATCAGATCGTGGTCCTGGACGAGGGGCACGTGGTCGGTGTCGGCACCCATAGCGAACTCATGGACACCTGCCCCACGTACACGGAGATCGTCCTTTCCCAGATCAGTGCCGAGGAGGCCGCATGAGCCACGGACCCGGGCCCAGGCGGGCCCCCAACCAGAAGGCGAAGGACTTCCGCGGCACCTGGAAGCGCCTGCTGCGTGAGCTGCGCCCGGAGCGAGTGCGCATCACCACCGTCATGGTGCTGACCACAGCCGCCGTCGTCCTGAACGTCGCTGCGCCCAAGGTCATGGCCCGCGCAACCAACGTTATCTTCGCGGGCGTGCTGGGCAAGCTGCTGGAGTCCTTCGGGCTACCGCACGGGCTGTCGGGCGACCAGCTTGAGCAAGTGCTGCGCGCCGCAGGGCAGGACACGTACGCGGATATGCTCTCCGCCTACGACGTCGTGGTTGGACAGGGCCTGGACAGCCGCGCCCTGATGACGATTCTGGTGCAGACCCTGACCCTGTACCTCCTGTCCGCCCTGTTCCTGTGGGCTCAGGCCCGCATCCTCGCGGGTGTAGTCCAGCGCACCGGGCAGCGTATGCGCGCCGAGGTGGCGGACAAGCTGGATCGCGTACCGCTCTCCTACATTGACCACGGCTCGCGCGGCGACATGCTCTCGCGCGTGACCAACGACGTCGACAACATCACCCAGACTCTGCAGCAGACCATCTCCCAGGCACTGAACTCGATCATCACCGTGGTCGGAGTGTTCACGATGATGCTGACCGTTTCAGTGCAGCTGTCGCTGGTGTCCCTGGCCACGCTGCCCGTGGCGCTGGTCATTACGCTCCTGATCGCCTCCCGGGCTCAGCCGCACTTCACGGCGCAGTGGGATGCCACGGGTGACGTGTCCGGTGTGGTCGAGGAGGCCTTCACCGGACACGAGGCGGTCACGCTGTTTAACTCCCAGGAGACCTTCAACGAGCTGTTCGAGCAGGAGAACAACCGGCTGTACGAGGGCTCGTACAAGGCGCAGTGGATCTCCGGCACCATCCAGCCTGCAATGCGTGTGGTCTCCAATCTGAACTTCGTGATAATCGCCGTAATCGGTGGCGTGAAGATCACTAGCGGACAGATGACTCTGGGAGACGTGCAGGCGTTCATCCAGTACTCCCAGCAGTTCACCCAGCCGATCACGCAGCTGGCTTCAATGGCCAACCTGCTGCAGTCCGGTGCTGCCAGCGCGGAACGCCTGTTCGAGATCATGGACGCCCCCGAGGAGACGGACTCCGCCCGCCGCGCCCTGCCCGAGCGTGTAGCCGGACGAGTCGTATTCGACCACGTGAGGTTCTCCTACAGCCCGGACACGGAGCTGATCACGGACCTGAACCTTACGGTGGAGCCGGGTCAGACAGTTGCCATCGTGGGCCCAACCGGGGCTGGCAAGACTACCCTGGTGAACCTGCTGCTCCGCTTCTACGACCCACAGGGCGGCTCTATCACCCTGGACGGCATCGACACGCGCGAGCTCGCACGCAACGAGCTGCGTGAGCAGATCGGCATGGTGCTGCAGGACACCTGGCTGTTCGAGGGCACCATCGGTGAGAATATCGCCTTCGGCTCCGCTCACGCCGATGAGGAGCAGGTGCGGGCGGCGGCCCGCGCCGCAAGCGTCGACCACATTGTGCGCTCCCTGCCAGACGGCTATAACACCGTGATCGACGACGCCGGTGCGGGTGTTTCTGCCGGGGAGAAGCAGCTGATCACGATTGCGCGCGCCTTCCTGGCGGACAGGCAGATCCTGGTCCTGGATGAGGCTACGTCCTCGGTGGACACCCGCACCGAGCTGCTGGTCCAGAAGGCGATGGTGGAGCTGCGGCAGGGACGTACTAGTTTCGTGATCGCCCACCGTCTGTCCACCATCCGTGACGCGGACATCATCCTGGTGATGGAGCACGGAGACATCGTCGAGCAGGGCAGCCATGAGCAGCTGATGGCCGCCCGCGGCGCCTACTACGAGCTTTATCAGAGCCAGTTCTCCGGTCCGGAGGCCGCTGAGGACACGGCCGTGACCACCGACCCGATCCTGGCCGCGGTGCGACGGGGTGGTAGGGGCAAGACCCGGCTGTGATAGTTCCGCTCGAGCAACTGGATGACACCGATGAGCGCCTGGCCGACTACCTGCGCCTGACCGACGTGGCTCTGCGGCGCCGCCTGGAGACCGAACGCGGCCTGTACATGGCCGAGTCCACAAAGGTCATCGCCCGGGCGGTGGCTGCAGGGCACGCCCCGCGGTCCTTTCTCATGGCCCCGCGTCACCTCGAGCAGATGCGCCCGGTCATTGCCGCAGCCACCGGTTGCGGCGGACGGGACGACGGCGGTGAGGTCCCGGTGTTTGTTGCCCCGGAGGGACTGCTGGAGTCGCTGACGGGATTCCACCTGCACCGCGGTGCCCTGGCTGCGATGAACCGTCCAGTCCTCGCCGACGTCAGCGAGTTGCTGGCCGGTGCGCGCGGCGGAGCCGGGGCACGACGCATCGCCGTCCTGGAGGATCTGGTCGACCACACCAATGTTGGTGCTGTCTTCCGCAGCGCCGCAGCCCTGGGGGTCGATGCCGTACTGGTCACGCCGCGCTGCGCGGACCCGCTGTACCGGCGCAGCGTGCGCGTCTCCATGGGCACCGTCTTCCAGGTGCCGTGGACGCGCATCGACCGGTGGCCCGCCCTTGACGAGCTGCACGCGGGCGGCTGGACGGTGGCAGCCCTGGCGCTGACGCGGGAATCGGTCAGCCTGGACGCCTTCGCGGCCGCGCCTGCCTGTACCGACCCGGAGGGGAGGGTAGCCCTAGTTCTGGGCGCCGAGGGCGATGGGCTGAGCCCCCGCACGATCGCGGCCGCCGACGCGGTTGTGCGCATCCCCATGGCCGCAGACGTGGACTCCCTCAATGTGGCTGCGGCGGCCGCAGTCGCCTTCTGGGAGCTGCGCGTGCGGTCATGAGCTCCCGAGCCCGTGCTGCTCGCGGCGGTGGTGCCTGTGCGAG